>NZ_BAAGDP010000036.1:0-14571 GCF_054660695.1 Turicimonas sp. TL08 | reverse complement strand
CCGAACATAGCAGGGTGGAACCACTCCTTCCCATCCCGAACAGGACAGTGAAACGCCTCCACGCCGATGATAGTGAGTTGTATTTCTTGCGAAAGTAGGTAGCCTCCGGGCTCAATTATTTAAAACAGGCCCTCGAAGTCATTGCGGCTCCGAGGGTTTTGTGTTTCTGAAGATAATTTATTCGATAATTGCCTCCGAATTTCACAAGGCAGCTAAGCTCGCTATCCCCTAAATATGCCTGCTTCTGACAAAAAATTAATTTTTATATACAAAATATGCCGAAATAGGTACAAACACTACTATTCTTTTATACCCTTTGAGGCTTAAGGCTTCTATTAGAGTTAATTCAAAAAAAAACATAAAAAATTCAGGTAGTTATATCTTTTTTAATTAGCTAATAAATCTTTTTAAAGGTATAATCTTCGGGTCGAAACTACCGAGATTAAAAGTGTTTTCAAAATTGCAGAAAAAGACGATCAAGCACATGATGTTTTCCATCGGACTTATCGCACTTGGCTACATCACCGCTGTATGCGGCATTCATTATGATCCTGTTATGTGGTTAGGTTTAATTGTTATGTTGTCTGGTTGGTTTGTTTTAATTAGAACCGGACACGGTGCCTTAACAGGAAAACGATAGATTACCAGTGAGACAATAAAAATAAGTAAAGGGTTTGTCCCTACCACAAAAATCTACAGAAAAACGAGCAAAATTTCCGGGAGATCTCCTGATATTTTGCTCGTTTTTCTTTGCCTGCAACCTTTCAAAATAGCAAGTGTGTTAACTAAAGGTAATAACAATGACTTGCTTAAATGACTTCTCCTTATCTTTTAAAGGCAGAGACTTTCTTCCGCTGATGGTTGGCGGAATGGGAACGAATATTTCAACGGCTGAACTTGTTCTTGCTATTGAAAAGTTGGGAGGAATTGCACATCTTTCAGATGCCATGCTGCCCGATGTTGCCGACAAAGCTTTGGGAACACACTTTACAAAGGAAAGAACCGAAAGGCTGAAATCCTTCATTCCTCAATGGGATAAATCTAATAATCATTTTGACTTGGAGAGACTTGCCGACGCGACCAAGTCTTATATCTCAGATGTAATGAGCAGGGCAAAAGGTAAGGGCCTTGTTCTGGTCAATTGCATGGAAAAGCTGACGATGAACGACAGCCTTTCAACTTTAAAAGTTCGTTTAAATTCCGCCTTAGATGCCGGAATTGATGGCATTACTCTTTCAGCCGGTTTGCATTTGTCCAGTTTTAAATTGATGCAGGAAAATAAAAGATTCAATGATGCCTTGTTAGGAATCGTTGTTTCTTCCACCCGCGCCCTAAATTTATTCCTTAAGAAGACAGCGTCACTGGGAAGACTTCCCGACTACGTCATCGTGGAAGGACCATTGGCCGGAGGTCATTTAGGTTTTGGCGATGATTGGAAAAACTTCAGCTTAGAAAAGATTGTTGGGGAAGTAAAAGAGTTTGTTTCCAAGGCCGGACTGCAGATTCCTGTTATCGCCGCCGGTGGTATCTACTCCGGAAAAGAAGCAACTAGGTTCGTTAAGGAAGTCGGCGCTGACGGTATTCAGGCCGCTACCCGGTTTACTATCGTTAAAGAGTCCGGTCTGCCTGATGAAGTCAAACAGGTCTATATCAATGCCGAAGATAAAGACGTTGAAGTCAATCATTTTTCACCTACGGGATACCCTATGAGAATGCTGAAGTCTTCACCGGCTCTTTCGAGTGACATTCGTCCTAATTGTGAATCCTACGGGTATCTGCTCAATCACGGAACCTGTTCTTATTTAAAAGAATGGCAGGAAAGACATGGTGAATCCACGGATGCTCTCCAAACTAAATGTTGTCTCTGCACCCAGATGAGAAATTATAAAGTTTGGACCTGCGGCACAACGGTCTCAAAACTCAAAGAGACTACTAAAAAAGGGGAGGATGGAAAATGGATACTTCCAACTGCCGAGGAAGTATGGAACGACTACAAATATGACTCATTTCCAGGTTAACGAATAACAAAACTTTTTACATACCAATCAGAGAGACCGTTTCTACCTCAGCTGGCGAAAGAACGGAAAACAAAATCCGTCTTTCGCCTTTTTTCTCATGGTGTAATTTTCTTTTGAGTATCAAAAACAACAAAAAATGTTGTTTTTTTCATGAATATGTAGTTTTTTTGAATCACATTTTTTTAAAACTTGTTGCTTTTCCGCAAATAAGACATATTCTTCTCTCTTTCCAATAACCCATCTTGGGTTTTGTAGGGTTATTTAATTTTAAGTTATTCTTTTATAACCGTTGTATATAACAATACTTTATATTTTTAAAATATTATTTAAAATTAAATAGTTATATAGAAATCTTAAAGATTTTCTCTCCCCTAAAAAAGCTATTTATTTTAAACAATTTATTCAAAATTCAGGTAAAAACCCTTAATTAATCTAGTTAAGACTTGTCTCTGTTTGGGTTCTACTTTATAGGTAAAGGTTTTCCCGAATATAAACTGACCTCAGTTGTTTAGAGATATTTCTAAATATTTCGAACGTTTAGTTAAATCTAATTTCCATTGGAGAGAGATCATGACGGGATATAAACTTTTGGTGACTGCGATCGCACTTTCATTAACTCCGGCATTCGCAGCCAATAGTGCCGACAGCACCAGCAGTGCTTCGCAACCTTCCGCTTCTGCATCCTCTGCTTCTGCCACACCAAGCGTACAGTATCGTTCTGGTCCGACAAAGAGAGGCCGCGGCGTTGCATTTGCTTCAACAAGTTCTACTGAAACAAGCAATACCAGCCACGCTAGTTCCGCTATCGCACAGATTCCTATGGACGCTACAAGCAGCTCTATCACCTTGTTCGGTGAATTAGACGGCGGCGTCACAATCGAAAAATTAAGAGGCAAAGACACAACAGTTAAGATGTCCAGCGGCAACTGGTACTGGACAAGCTGGGGTATTAAAGGTGTTGAAGATCTAGGCGGCGGCAATGCGGCTATCTTCACATTGCAGCAAGCCTTTAAGCTTGACAATGGTGAAGGAGTCGGAGGAGGTGCCTTCAATAACCAAGCATTCTTAGGTTTGCAAGGCGGCTGGGGTAGATTGACATTCGGTCACCAAGCCGGCTTGTCTTCCGGCGACGGTGATTACAGTATGCTCGGAGGCAGTGCCATTGGTACAGGTTTCACCGCCATCGGTAACTTAGCCGGCGTGTTCCTGACAACCGGGTGGTTAGACAATTCCATCGCCTACCGTACACAAAAATACAATGGGTTGCAATTCACAGCCATGTACTCCAATGGTATAGACGGTGACGATAAAGAATGGTCTAAGAACAGCCACTACTATGGCTTAGGATTGACCTATGACGTCGGCGCATTCAATTCCAACTTCATGTTTGAATTAGAAGACCATAAGGGAACCAAATTGGCAGACGGCTCTCCGGCTAAGCTGGACAAAACTCAGTATTACACCGCCGGTGCTTCTTATGACTTCGGAGCATTTACTCTGTACGGTGCCTATCAGTTTGTAAATCATGGTACAAGAATGCCTAACTACAACATGATTCACCTCGTTGATGCATCCAGCACTGCAACAAAGCCAGCAGCAGAAATTCCGACAAAAGGTGTTCGTCAAAACGCAGCTTCTGTTTCTGTCGCAACTCCGGTTGCAGGCGGTACTTTAATGCTTCAGCTTAATGGAGTGAAAGGTAAGATTCTTAACGACAGCGATAAATACCAAGCATGGTCCATTGGTTCCGGTTACACCTATCCGCTCTCCAAGAGAACTCTTCTCTACGGTAGTGTTAACTACGGTCAAGGCGGTAAAGCTCTCAAGCATAGCAACTTGGACGGCTTTACAACAGTGTTTGGAATGGCAACAACATTCTAAGTCTCTTGCCTGATTTAATTTAAGCTCTATTAATAATCTTCTAAGAGGCTCCAGCCAGTGGGCCTCTAGAGGAGGAATAAAATGGCAGAAAGATCAAAATGGTTTATGTTCTGGGTAGTTTGCGGCAGCTTCCTAGCAGGTATTCTTGCCGTTTGTGGCCTGGTAAGCGGTGTTAATTGGGCCGGCTCTGACAAATTCTGTGGAACATTCTGCCACACTATGAATGGCGTGGCGTATGCATGGAAACAGGGCGCACACGGCCGAAATCCCTCCGGTGTTACTGCCGGGTGTTCCGATTGTCACTTGTACAATGCCTCAGAACCGGTTCTTGGTCCATTAGGCTATATAAGTCTTTTAGGCCATAAGGTGGTTGCAGCTTCTCACAGCGGATTCGGTCAAGTTATTGGCCGTTTCGACACTCCGATGACATGGCTTCAACAGCGTCCGGAAGTTGAACAACAAGAAATCGGCTGGTTTAAAGGCAACAATTTCCATACTTGCCGCGGTTGTCATGATTTATCTTTGATGTATGACAAGACGAATCCGTCTATCGGGGCATGGCATGCTCTTTATAAAGATCAGACATTAGATTGTCTGTCTTGCCATAAAGACGTCGGCCACGATTACAAGCAGGTTGATGAATACATAAAGACAAATAATGCATATCCTCCGCTTGACGAAGCTTGGGTATTCCCGGTTTCTGCTTCCACAAGCGCAAGTCCGATGCCTCCGCAGAATTTAACTCCTGAACAGCTCAAAAAAGACGCCCAGCCTTGGACTCCTAACAGTACAAGTGCTGCCAGCAGCAATCAGCAGCCGAATGTAAATCAGTCTCAAGACGTTCAGAAGATTGCTAAGGAACTTTACGAAAAGACTAAAGAAGGCTTTAACGCAAAACAGCCTCAAGCACCGGCTCCTGTACCGGCAGCAACCAGCTCGGCATCTACGGCACCTAAGACACAAACAGCTGCTCCGGCTCCGGCTCCAGCCTCTAAACCGTCAGCAGCTCCGGTTCCTGCTTCTAAACCGGCTCCGGCTGCAACATCTGCGGCAAGTCAGCAGCCCACAGCTAAAAAGTAGTTAAATCAATTACAGCAACTAAATACCTCCTGATGTTTTCCTCTCAGGAGGTTTTCTTTGGCTCTGAAGGAAGGAGGTCAACAATCCGTGATTAGCTCTTTTTGTAAAACAAAAGGAACACCGATTAATAGTGTTCCTGAAATATAAAAAGCTTTTTAGAATCCGGCAGATTATTCTTTACGTATAAAACCAACTTGATACAAGGGCTCAATCACATACAAATCTCCTTTGAGGTTATCTGTTGCTGCAGCATGTTCAAGTTTCTCATCGATAAGGACTGCCTTTAATTCGGGATGTTCGACTAGAAATTTCAATGCACCGTCCCAGCCCATCACAAATAACGCAGTGCAAAGTCCGTCTGCATAGCCGGAATTTCTATTAATGATAGTAACGGAGGAAAGGGTAGCCGGAACCGGTTCACCTGTTTTCGGGTTCAAAATATGGTGATATTTTTTTCCATCTTTAATAAAGAACTTTTCATAATCCCCGCTGGTTACAACAGATTCATCCTTGGAGGGAACCGCTGCAAAGTTTCTGCCTCTCTTAAGATCCGGTTCTTGTATTCCGATGAACCATGGGTCGCCTCTGCCGTTTGTGCCTAGGGTGATAATGTTGCCGCCAAGACTTACCAAAACATTATTGCATTCATTGGCACGAAGTTTCTGAGCAATCTTGTCAGCAATAAAACCTTTCCCGGTAGCCCCTAAAGTAATTTCCTGGCCTTTTCCGATTTTGGCATAATATTTATCGCCTTCTTTCTTTGTTTGGATTTGCTTATAGTCTACTTTTTTAAGGGCCTCCTCAATTTCTTGAGGAGAAGGAACGCGGTGATTTGGATGGTCGACACTCCATAATTTAACCAAGGTTCCTACCGTAGGATCCAGAGCACCGTCAGTTATTTCACAGATATCCTTCGTCAAATCCAGAATCTCTACAGTATCCGGGCTCACTTCTACCCAGTTGCCATCTGAAGTTCCTAATTTTGAAATGTCACTAGTTGGAATATAAGCCGACAAAAGCTGTTCAAGACGAAGGGTTTCGTCTTTAATAACCTTTTGACAAAATTGTGCCTTTTCCTTGGTATCTGCTTTAACTTGACTAGTGATATTGGTTCCTAAAGCTTGAAATTCATCAAGATAAACCTGAGAGGCCGAAGCAGTAAGGGAGAAGGCGCATAAAAGAAGTGACGTATAGAGGATTTTTTTCTTTAACATATTTATTTCCTACTTTCTAAGATGACTGCAGGCTAATGTTTCGCCAAGGTCGCAGGCTCTTTGATAAAACCGGATACTTACCTCGGGATCTCGGTTAACGCCTAAACCTTGACGGTAATTATTGGCTAAAGACAAACAGCCTACGGCAAAATTCAATCCGCAGGCCTTTTCATAATATTTATTAGATTCTTCCGGCTTTGATTCCTGCTGGAGCTTGAAGCCGAGGTAAAAGCATCCTTTGGCGTCATTATTTTCACAAGCTTGCTTGGCAATTTGTTCTGCCTCTTCAAATTTTCCCTCCCGATGCTTAGCAATAGCTTCATCACCCGTGGAGGCATGCGAAACTGAAAATACAAAACAAGATAAAAATAAAAGTGAGAGCAAAGGATTCCGCATAGTTAGCCTTTTTAGAATTTTTTTATGCTAACTGTAAGTTTAGAAACTGTGGACTTTTATAGCAGTCCTTTGCCTCGCTTGTTACCCAAGTTAAGACAAAGGACCGGAGATTGAACGGTCCTTTTTGAAATATGTTTGCTTTGAGAGATAGTTTGAAGCTGTCTACTGTTTATCTAGAATGTATACATAACGGCAAAATAATGAGTCAGACTTCCTCCTAAAACAAACATGTGCCAAATAGCATGGTGATAGGGAAGACGCTGCCAGTTAAAAAAGATTGTGCCTAGAGAATAAAGCAGGCCTCCTGCAACAAGCAATACTAGGCCGGTAAACGGCATTGCATCAAACATTGGTTTGGCCGCAAAAAGGATGCACCAGCCTTGGAGCAAATAAAGACAAGTATTCCATTTATCGCTCATCTTTATGAGCCAGGGTTGAAAGACAATGCCGAAAATAGCGATGGTCCAAACAGCCGCGCAAACGGTGTAGCCAATCCAATTGTTCAGAACATTTAAGGTAAAAGGGGTATAGCTTCCGGCAATCAAAAGAAAGATCGCCGAATGGTCAAACAATTGAAATATTCTTTTTGCTCTAGGAAATGGTATTGCGTGATACAAAGTACTTGCTAAATAAAGCAGTATTAAAGAAGATCCGAAAATAGTGACGGTCGTAACGACTAGTGGAGAATGAGAGTCAGTAGCATAGATCGTCAGGAACACCAGTCCGACGATAGCTGCCACAGTTGCTAAGGCGTGGGTAATGGCGTTAGCCCATTCTTCGCCTGTCGAATAGAACTTTTCTTCCGACCGAAGGAATCCTGAATAGGTTAAATTTTTCATTTATTTCTTCCTCTTTTTTCGTCCTATTATCGTTATTTCTTTGCACAGTAACGACCTCAAAAACGGTCATTTTGTAACAAAGAAGGAAACTGTGTCTGGAATAGGTTTTATTCAAAGTCACATCCAGTTACATATTGATTAATAAGCTCACGTAGCTTGCCGCTCAGCTAACTTTCATTATCTCGGGCCATTTCAAAATATCTTTCTTGATCTGTTCTTAAGTCCCTCTGGTTCAGGAAGTATCTAGGAAAAGAAGAGGATTCAAAGAAGAAAAACGACCATGAAAAGCCGTTATTATTTTCTACGTCTATATAAGGAGAAATGAATGGCTAACACTCAAACATGGGAAGTCACTGTCCCTTCACTAAAAACCATTTTGACATGTTCCGCAGCCTTTATTGCATTAGTAGCTGCAAGCAAAATGTCTGTTCAGATTGGGCCGGTTCCGCTAACAATGCAAACTTGCGCGATTGGTTTAATCGGCGCGGTTCTCGGCGCACGCAAAGGTTTTCTAACTGTTTTGGCTTTTGTATTGGCTGGTTTAGGCGGTTTGCCGATTTTTGCTACGCCTTTGTCCGGTCCTGCTGCGTTAGTAGGTCCAACTGGAGGCTATTTAATCGCATTTCCTTTTGGTGCATTAATTACCGGACTTTTAGCGAAAAAAGGATGGACAGGAGAGAATATTGTCAAAAGTACAATCGCTCAGTTCTTATCTAACATCTTCATTGTTATTTTCGGCGGTTTGTGGCTCATGCTTTTAACCGGCTCCGAGAAAGCCTTTGCAGTCGGGTTGCTTCCTTTCTTCGCACCGGACATGATCAAAGCAGTTTTGGCTTCCTCGCTTCTTGCCGGTGTCAAACTGACTTTAAGAAAATAGCAAGAATTAATCCTTGAAGGCTCGGTTAATCGCCGAGCTTTTTTATTGGATGGAAAAAGCTTCTTCTCAAATCTATTGAATTCCGAAATTTCTCATTTTGTCAGGAGAAAGAAAATCTCGGATTTCTTCTTCAAGGTTTATCAAAGATTCACTTAGGCAAAAATTCAATATGTATTGAATGGATTTATTTAATATAACTACTTGAATGAATTAGATTATTTAGGGATTTGCAAAAATAAGTAGAACTACTGATGTCCTTTGGTAGGTATGCCGAACTTCGGACTTGCCTTAAATTTCACTTAACGGATTTAAAACAACTTAAATCCTCAATCCCTACCAAGGAGAAAAATAAATGCAATTTTCCCGCTTACTTAAAATAGCTGCCCTTACTCTTTGCGCAGCCACCATCAGTTTTTCAGCACAGGCTCAGCTGAAAAACTCCCCGATGCATGCTAATCTTCCTGAAAATGCTCAGACAAAAGACTGCTTGATGTGCCATCAGTCTTACGATGCAGTTGCTCAAAAAACAGCTAAATTGAATCCTAATCCTCATTCTTCTCACCGTGGCGAACAAAACTGCACTAACTGCCACAGCGTCAAAGGCAAACCACGCCTCGAATGCAATGATTGCCACACTTTCGATATCAAGATGAAAGGAGAATAAGTCATGTCAAAGAATATTTCCCGTCGTTCTTTCTTAGGCGCCGCTGCAGCAGCAGGTGCCTCAGCAGTTGCAGCACCGGCATTTGCCGCTTCTTCAAATTCTTCCGCCCCTGCAAAATGGGATGACGAAGTTGACGTAGTCGTATTAGGCTGCGGCGGTGCAGGCATGATGGCAGCCTGCCAGGCTCATGACGCCGGCGGTAAAGTCGCCGTATATGATGCAGGTAAGTCTCCATTCCATACAGCTACAAATCTTTGCGGCGGCTTGTTCACAGCTTGGGGTTCCAAGCTCCAGAATGCTGACCCGGAAGGCAAAAAAGACTCTTGGCAGCAATTTGCCGAAGACATTATGGCTTATGGCAACTACATGAGCTTAAAAGAACCGGTTTACTGCTTCGCAAAGAATTCCGGCAAAGCGTTTGACTTCTTGGCTGACAACGGTCTGGCAAAACACCATCTGGAACCGTATGCAGGTCATTCTCGTCTGAGAGCCCACAGACAGGACTCTTTCAAAGGCCGTGACTACATCGAAGTTTTGGTTAAGCTTTTAGACCAACGCGGTATCAAGATTAATCACGGAATGGGAGTCACACGCTTCTACTTTGATCCGGAAACTAATACAGTTCTCGGCGTACAGGTTGGAGAAGGAGACAAGGCTAAGAACGTTAAGGCAAACAAGGGCGTCATTATGGCAACAGGCGGTATTACCGGTACTCCTGAATCCTTAGACTCCTGGGTCCCGAGCGTAGCAGGTAAGGGTGTAGCTATCGGCGGTCCGAAGAACGATGGTACAGCAATGAGAATCGCCGTCCGTGACGTTGGCGTACCTCTTTCTCATATGCAATACATCGCTTCCTACCCATGCGGTATCGTCATCAACGGACGTAACGGCCCATACTGCCGCTGGTGGTTTATCACCAACAACGGCGGACTCTTGGTTAACAAGAACGGACAGCGCTTCATTACAGAAAAAGAAGGTATCTGCCACGTTACACCGCATTTGGCTTTCCAACCTGAAGGATGCCACTATGTCTTGACAGACCAGGCTGGATGGGATCGCACATTAAGCAAGATTAAACTCGGTGCTCTTATCGGTCTTCCAAGCTGGCCTGCTGAAAGAGTCAACTCCGAATTTGCTAAGGGCGAAAACCTTTGGAAGTGCGATACTTTGGAAGAACTCAGCAAGAAATCCGGCGTCAATCTTGAAGGCTTGAAGAAACAGCTTGACCAATGGAATAAGGCTGTTGAAACCAAGAATGATACACAGTTCGGACGCACAGATCAGCAGTGGAAACTGAGCCAAGGTCCTTGGTACATGATCAAGATGGAACCTTGGAACAACCTCTCTTGCGGTGGTGTTCGAGTTAACGAAGATCTCCAGGTTCTCGGTTGGGATCTGAAGCCGGTTAACCACTTCTATGCAGCCGGTGAAACAGTTGCCGGTGTCCATGGAGCCTTCTACTGCGGCGGTAATGCTTGCGGTTTCGCACATACTTCCGGCTACGTTGCAGGCCGAAACGTAATGGGCAAAAAAGCTTAATTCCTGAGTGAGTGAATAGGAAGAGGCGGAGAGTGAAGAATTCTCCGCCTTTTTCAATAGTTAAAAAAATACTAACTTCTAATTAACATGTTCTGAAACCCATCCGGATGCGGTCTCAATTACACCATCTCTCCAATCGCCGAGAATCAATTCGGAATCCATTTGAAATTGCGTATTATCAAACGAATAGGGCGCCTTAGAAAGTTCTTCCGGACTAAAAACTAACTTAGCCTTGTAGTTATCCGGAGCAATGACCGAAGCTGTTTTCAAGGCTTCTTCGACTACTTCCGATAAGTGCGGAAAACCATTCTCACATAACTGGTAGGTTCCGTTTAAATCTTGTTTTAGAAAAGCTTTATTGAGAAAAAGACTTAAATATTTAGCAGCCATTCTTTCAGAAATTAGAGGTAAGTTAGACTCTTCTTTAAGAGTGATTTTTCTTCTGTCTTTAACTTTTTCTAAAAAATCCGTGATTAAGTTCTTTGTTCTAAATGAATGTACTAATCCCAACTCAATAAAAAGCGTTCGAACTAAGGTGGAATAAGGCTTCTGAGGAAATTTGGCGGTTAAACACTCGTAATTTAAAGGTCTAACTTCCAAATAGAGAGCTTCCGTTCCAATTAAAGCTCTTTGAACGTATGGTCCAAAATTGTTGTCATTCAGTCCTTCATAAGATGAAAGGAGATTGATGATGCAGCAAGGGTGAAGCAAAGCCAAAACGCTAATGAAATTACTGAATCCAACCACAGAAATGTCTGATTTTCCAAAGTGATGGACTTTAAATTTCTTACTGAGTTCTGCCTCTAGATAAGACTGAAAGCTTGTTTTTTCTGAGAGGAGAACAAGACTGTCTATTTCTTTCACAAATGCACCAAATTAGCAGAAAAATCAGACATCCAAAAGCCGTTGGACATCGGAGAAATAATTCCCTCAAAGTTTATAAATCTTTGAAAGAACCAGTTAATAAAGTCATTTACATAAGCCCTTTGAGTATGTTTTTTATTTAAATATACTTGTTGAAGCGGCATGGTCCAATCGGGCAAAACCTGTTGGACTTGGCCGTTCTTTATCTCTGACGCATAGAAGTAATAAGGGCAATAAACACCGACGCCATAATTATCTAATACTGCCGTTTTAATGGCACCCGGATGGTTGAAGCGGCAGCAAGCATCCAGATTAAGGTGATAAGTTTCAGAGCCTTTTTTTAGATGAGTATTTCTTTCTCTGTTTCTAGAGTAAAAGGAGAATAGGGGATAGTTGTTCAAATCCTCCGGTCTTTTAATTGAGACATTTTCTCCACGAAGAAATTCTGTGGAAGCAGTCATAATATGCTTAATGCCGCCAAGCAGCATGGTTGTATTAGTGGCTGTCGTAATAGGGCTCGTACTTAGAATGATGTCATAGCCTTGGAAAGTTTCAGTACTGAAAAGTTCCACATAACTCATTGAGCGGCAGGAAAATCTTGTAGAAGGCTCGATCTTCATGTACTCCAGTAAACAGATGGGCAGAAGCTTTTCACTGATCCCTATTGGTGCAGCAATAGTGATCAGTTGTTCAAGGTTCTCCTGGCCTTGGGAGAGATCGTTGATTAGACAGCCTGCATCCAGGACAATTCTTCGCATTCTGGAAAAAGCGACAAAGCCTGCAGAAGTGAGTTTAAGTTTGCGGCCGTCCTTTGTGAACAATTCTGTACCTAAATCTTTCTCTAATTTGTTTAATTTTCTTGAGATAGCTGAGGTTTCTTGATGAAGAGATTGAGCAGCCTTAGAAACAGAGCCTAAGTTGACCACCTGAAAAAATAAACGCCAAGTGTCTAAGTCATGAGCGCTATTCATAAAATACGCCTTAAGTGTAAAAAAATATTCAAAAAGAAAAACAATATGAAACGGATGATAGTCGTCTGAATAAACTTAACTCTTTATTTTTTAATAAAAGTACTCTGAACATCTATCAACAAAAATCTCATAATTAACAATTTTGTTAACTATTATAGGCTTAAGTTGTTCTTGATAGAAAAAGAGGAAACGGCAAAAATAACGTTTGAAAGGATATTTATCCTTTCAATTCTCCTGATTGGTTGTAAAAGTATCTGGACAAAGGATACTAATTCTTAAAAGGGTCTTGTTAGAAAGAGAGAGCTAATAAGACCCTATTTTTTTACCGTCTTGCCCAATCTAAAGATATTTTCAAAACCTGCTTAGAAAATTTTCATTTTTATTTTCTTACAAAAGTAAAAGCAGGATCTCACCGACAATTTCATCCTACAAAACAAAGTAATTTCCAGAAGTTTCTTTTTGGAAAATTTAATGTTTTTTAAACTGGCACTTTTTTCATCAAATAAATTAACGCATGGTTTAATTCTGTATTGTTAACTTATTTATTTAAGTAATAAATTATTTTTATTTTTTCATGTTTGCTTGAGATTAATCAGTTGTATTTTTATTAATATTAATTTTATTCAATTTAATAAATATAATACGTCTATATAACGCTTTAAAATATGGGGCATCTTTTAATAGATTAATATTAATTATTATTTTGTGTTTAGAATTTTACTTTCTAACTGTTTAATTTAAATTAAAATTATAGAAATATATTTTAAATTTAATTTTCACCTTTTTTAAATAAACAATAAATAAATATTATAGTTGCTTAGCTTACTAAATTACTATTCATCACTATTCGGACAGTAAAAAGAAAAATAAGGTAATTGGCGAATACATTCATTATATGAATCATCAAAAAAATATCCACATCCGATTGTGAATATCAAAAATTATATATCTATTTGATTTAATAGTTTATTTTAAATTAAAGAACAGATAGACACATAAATTACAGATTATTTATAACTGATTTATTTCCCGTATATTCAGCTAGTTAAAATAAATCCATTGATTAAAGATTTAATTTTCATATATAAGTTGATCTTTCTGTGTTGATAAATTTATTCTTTATTTTTCAAATAGTTATGATAGAACTTGAACACACTGTTTTATACACAAGATATTTGACTGTCTGAATCATGAATTTATTTTTTAGACAGTAAAATATAAAGGAAAGTTCCGTTAAAAATAATAAAATATTGTGTCGTAATGAAGAAATAAACTATATTTATTCGTGGTAAGTTACCTGTTTTTAAATTGAAATATTCAATAATTTTTATTATTAATTAATAATACTATTTATATATTTCTATTTTTATAAATGCACTTTTAAGATTAAATAAGTTACTTTTCTTGCCTACCCTTCTAATGGAATGTTCATGTTAAATACATATTTGAACCTATGAACATGCTTTATAGCTTTAAATAAAATATTTAACTTATTATTTATTATTAATTTATATTTGATTTAATTTATTATTATTAAATATTTAAAAATTAAATAAGAATTGGCAAGATAAAAATTAAAAACATTAATTAAACTCACCAATAAAGTATTATTTGATTGGTTGTTTAAAAACGTCTATTTTGTATTAAAAAGCAATATAAAATCTTTACTTTCAAGCATATAGACTTATTTTTGAACTTTATTTTTAAGACGCTTTCGATTTATTTTTCCTCGTTCTAAATCTGTTTCGATACCAAAATTTGGCTCAAAATCGCTTCTTTGTAAGCCCACCTCTGCTCTTACTCAGAAACCGAAAAAAAATTTCTAAGAGTTTTTTGAGAATTGATAAGAGTTGAAAAACAGAACATGGTTTTGGCTTCCCACATTAAGTAGAAAAAGCCCCTTCCAACAGACAGACGAATTTACTTTGCGTAAAATCGCACGCTTATCGTCCTGCAAGACCGGTATGTGAGTTCAGTTCGTTAGTCGAAAAGTTTGCCGCCTGCACCATTACCCGACAGGCCGCCCAATCAGGCTTGCCTTAATCTAGGCCTTAGCCTCCCAGGTCGATCGCAACCGCTAGATATATCACGTGCCGTGCTGATCGAGTAGAGGGTTGGGTTGCCCCGTCCCCCTCTCACAGCACCCACCGTACGGTTCCGTAGTGGGCGCTTCACTAACAAATCGCCATAAAGCGGAGAGAATACAACCCTAATCTGGCAAAACGGCG
>NZ_BAAGDP010000035.1:0-15103 GCF_054660695.1 Turicimonas sp. TL08 | reverse complement strand
GACTCTACACTTCTGTCAGAGATTTATTTTCTTCTACTACAACAAGTTTGGAAAATTAAGAAACAAAGAAACTAGAGCTGACGGGGCCTTACAGGCCCTTCTTTAATTTGTAGGTGTAAAAGACGGGCGGCGACACAGGAATAACTAAATTGATCATTCGGCTGTTCCATCCGACATTTCAGCGGGAGAACAGCCTTTTCCTTACACTTTCTTCGACATCTATCGAACTGAAAACGTGTTGTGATAGGGACTGAACCTATTTAACAGGATCGCAGATGTGGAAAGTTTTTAGTTTTGCTCTGCGCTCCATCGCGTCCGGACATTTTTCCAGAACTTTGTTCCAGAAATTTGGGCTATGGTCCAAATAGTACAGATGGCAAAGCTCATGAATGATGACATATTCACACAGGTTTTCCTCGGTCAAAACCAATCTCCAGTTGAGATTGACATTGCCCAAGCATGAGCAGCTTCCCCATCTAGTCTCGGCCGAAGAAAGTTTGACCTTTTTAAGTCTTTCTTTGAAGTAAGGATCCTTTTCAGCAATTTTATGAATCAAGTCCGTTAAGTAAATACGTGCCCAATACCTCACAAACTCTAAAGCAGCCTTATAGAAAATCGCCTGATCTACCTCTTCCGTTGAAAAGAAATAAAAGGTGTTCGTCGACTCGTCAAAAGACTTCCTTACCTTCTTGGGAGAAATCTCAATTCTGACAGGGTCTTGGATGCCAACAACTTTGATGCACTTATTCTCCCAAGCAGAAAGCCACGGCTCACGAATTCTTTCATGCTTCTTATTGGGCGCTTTGTTGAGATTTTTTTCTATCCAAGCTAAGTGGGTCTCGATAACCTTTTCAATACACAGTATTGGCTCATAATGAGGAGCTCTAACCGTTAATACACCGTCAGAGATAACTAAGCCAATCGTCTTTCTTGTTGACCTTTTCAGAATATATTCAAGAGACTGTCCATTTAAAAGTATTGTCCTCTTATAGCCATTCTGAGCTTTCTTTTTGGGCTGGACTTTCCTTTTTGGGCCAGCTTTCGGTCTTCCCGATCCCGGAGTCAGAGGTTGGCCGCTCATCACTTTATAAAAATCCTCACGGAGGGCGTTCTCCTCCTCTTCAGTAAGAGCTTTCTTCCCGCCTTTATATTGATCGAATAAGTTCCAGGAATTCTTCTCTTCTCGAAGTTGAAGCCAGAGTTCAAGCAATTTTTTCGGATTGAGCAGATCTTTATTGATTAGATCTCTAATATCGAACATAGACTTCAGAATTAAGGTTTATCAATGACCTTCATTTGAGTTTCGATCCAGTTTTGAACTTCATCATTAAGTTGAGCAACGGTCTTTCCTTCAGGACGAATTTCAGGTCCGAAAATAACTTGGATATGACCCGGATAAATAATGAAGCTTCCCTTCGGCCAGCATCTGCCGGAATTCAAAGCAATAGGCACGACAGGAGTCCCGGTATCAATGGCGATTCTTGCACCGCCGGATTTGTATTTAACAGTCTGCCCCGGTTTTGTACGAGTCCCTTCGGGGAAAAGAACTATAGCCCAGCCTTTTTCAAAATACTTGGGGGCTTCTTCTTTAATATGCTCGAATGCAGCTTTCCCGTGACTGCGATCGATGCTAAGCATTCCTAAGGAGGCCAGACCCCAGCCGAAGACCGGAAGCTTATGAAGTTCTCTTTTGTAGACGAAACTGACTCTGCGGGGCACAAAACCAAAGAGAGCCAGAGTTTCCCAACCGGACTGGTGTTTGCTTAAGAGAACGACGGGTCCCATGTTTTTAATGGAATCCATATTCTCAAAACTGAACTTAACATTGCAGATGCCGCCCATGGCTTGAATAATCCATTTGCACCATCCCCTAACAATGTCGTAACACCTCTCCTTACTGGAAGAAAAAAGGGAGGCGGTAAGAAGAATGAATCCTGCAATCAAGATGCTGACTGCAAAGACGAACCAAAACAAAATAGAACGAACCAAAGCAGTCAGCTTCATGATCAACCTCTAAAAGAAATTAGGACGCCAAGCAGGAGAGCTTAGCGACTTGGTTCATTGAACGATGCAGCTCTTTGAGCAAAGCGAGACGATTGCGTCTTACAGCTTCATCATCCACATTGACCATTACCTTGTCGAAGAAGGCATCAACCGGAGCCTTGAGAGGAGCTAGAGCAAGGAGAATAGTCTCATATTCGCCTTTTTCAAACTTACCTTCAAGATCTTTATTGACTTCAACCAATGCCTTATAAAGGTCTTTTTCTTCTTGCGCTTCAAGAAGGTTTTCGTCAACACTCTCAGGAATGCTGTCTTTGCTCTTCTTCAAGATATTCTCAATTCTCTTGTTTGCTGCACTTAAGCTGGCTGCCTCTTCGAGTTTTCTAAAGGCTTGCAACGCTTTAAGGCGAGCAGAGATTTCACGAAGATACTTCGGTTCTACGGAAAGCACCGCCTCCACTTCAAGAGCTTGGGCACCTTCTTCTTTAAGCATGACTCTGAGTCGGTCATAGAAGAAGTCTTTGAGCTCGCGGGAAGCATCTTTAACGCCGTCAATCTTCTGCTCTTCAGCCACGGCAATAGCAATCAAATCATCCAAGCTTAGCGGAAGATCTTTTTCAATCAACATCCTCAAAACACCTAAAGCATGGCGCCTCAATGCAAACGGATCTTTATCTCCGGTTGGGATCTGACCGATACCGAACAGACCGGCTAATGTGTCAAGCTTGTCTGCCAATGCCACGGAAAGGCTTTCGGGAGTGCTCGGCAATTCACCGCCGGCATATCTCGGATAGTAGTGTTCCTTAATAGAAACGGCTACGATCGGATCTTCTTTGTCATGGAGAGCATAGTATTCGCCCATGATACCCTGGAGCTCTGGGAACTCACCGACCATCAAAGTACGCAAATCGGCCTTAGCCAATTTGGCGCCGCGTTTCGCAAGTTCGGGATTTGCGCCGAGCTTCTCAGCAACTTTTTCAGCGATGTTTTGAATTCTTTCGCTGCGCTGGAGCTGGTTACCGAGTTTGTTGTGATAAACAACATGTTCCAAGCCCGGAACCCTGGAATCCAAACGTTCGAGCTGATCCTGTTCAAAGAAGAACTTGGCATCGGCAAGTCTGGCTCTGACAACTCTTGCGTTACCGGACTGGATAGCAGCGCCGCCGTCTTTGGCATTGATCTGAGAAACTACTAAGAATTTATTGATAAGCTTGCCGTTCTGATCACGCAGGGCAAAATATTTCTGGTTTTGCTGCATTGTCAGAATCAAACATTCTTCCGGAACTTTCAAGAAATCTTCATCAAATGAAGAGACATAAACGACCGGCCATTCAGTTAAGGAAGCAACTTCATTGACCAAGTCTTCCGGCATGATGATTTGTGCATTCAGATTTGCCGCTTCGCTCTTTAAAGCAGCAACCATTTTGTCTTGACGCTTCTCAAAGGAAGGAATCACCTTGCCCTGTTCTTCAAGCTGGCTTTCATAGGTGTCCGCGGAGTTTATTGTCAACAAATCTTTGGTGTGGAAGCGATGGCCTGCCGTCTGGTTTCCTGCTTTCAAACCGAACAAAGAGACGTTCAATACTTTATCGCCATAAAGAGCAAGCAAATGTTTTACCGGACGAACAAATTCAACGGTTTCTCCATTAGCAAGCTGATAGCTCATCACCTTTGGAATCGGAAGATGAGTTACTGCATAGTCGAGAGCATTTTGGAGGCCTTTCTCCAAGCTCTCTCCTTTCTTAACGCCTTCATAGTAAAGCTGGTCTTGTTTGCCGTCATTGACAACCTTAAGTTCAGAGACGTCAGCTTGTACACCGAGAGCAGCTAATTTCTTGGTCAAAGCCGCGGTAGGCTTGCCGTCAGCACCGATACCAATCTTGCTTGGAACCAATCTCTGGCTGAAAGGTTTATCAGGAGAATCAGCCAAAACGTCAGTAATGTAAACGGCAATTCGACGCGGAGCGCCAAAGGCTTTCATCTTGGAGTCCGGCAGCAAAAAGTCTGCCTTCTTTAATTGAGTAAAGACTTCCTGAGCAAAAGCATCTGACAATTTTTTCAGAGCCTTCGGAGGGAGCTCCTCTGTTTGGATTTCTACTAATAAGGAGTTCATTTTTCTTTACCTCTTAGCCTTCTTTGGAACACATTGGGAAGCCCAAGCGTTCGCGGGAATCGTAATAACTTTGAGCCACAGAGCGGGAGATCTGACGGATTCTGCCGATATAGGCAGCACGTTCAGTAACGCTGATAGCGCCTCTGGCGTCTAAAAGATTAAAAGTGTGTCCGGCCTTTAAAACCATTTCATAAGCCGGCAAAGCTAAATTCAAGTCCATCAGGCGCTTGGCTTCGCTTTCGAAATAATCGAACTGCTTTAAGAGTTTTTCCGGATCGCTGGCTTCAAAGTTGTAATGACTTTGCTCAACTTCGTTCTGGTGGAATACATCACCATAGGTCAAGACATGTTCTTTTTCTCCGTCGGACCAACGGGTATAAACCAAATCAAATACGTTGTCGCAGTTTTGGAGATACATACTGAGTCTTTCCAAACCGTATGTAATTTCACCTGTAATCGGTTTGCAAGGAATACCTCCGACCTGTTGGAAATAGGTGAACTGAGTAACTTCCATGCCGTTCATCCAGACTTCCCAGCCTAAACCCCAAGCACCAAGAGTAGGATTTTCCCAGTTATCTTCTACGAAACGGATATCGTTGACTTCCGTGTCAATACCGAGTGCTCTGAGAGAGCCCAAGTATCTGTCAACGATGTCTGTTGGAGAAGGCTTTAAAACCACCTGGAACTGATGATGCTGATGAAGACGATTTGGATTTTCGCCGTAACGTGCATCTTTTGGTCTGCGGGATGGCTGGACGTAGGCGGCTCTCCACGGTTCCGGACCTAACGCTCTTAAAAATGTTGCGGTATGAGAGGTTCCGGCTCCGACCTCCATATCAATAGGCTGAAGCAAGGCGCAGCCCTGCTTGTTCCAATATTCCTGCAAGCGCAGGATGACTTCTTGAAAGGTAATCATAATCTTTTAGGTAAGGTGAACTCTGAATGAATTCATGACAATCTGACTATTTTAATGAAATAAAAGGATGATTAGCATCGGAGGGCAAGAAAATCCTCCTCCTTTTCCGCACGCATACTTCCGCTCAGTTATTTCCGTACCGAACTCATCGCTTTAACGAGACTTAACAATGCCAGATCGCCGTTTCGTCTTGTACCAACCATCAGGCTTCCCGGCGGTGTCTTCCCTAAGTCCACAGGAAAGGCGATAGTCGGACCGCCCCCGATTGCCCACCAATCTAAATATTCGGAGGAAAGAATATAGTCGGCATCATAATTAAATAACAAACTCTCAATAAAGTCGTTTGCCTTCTTTATGTTGCGATTTGCCAATTCCTTCTCTTTCGATTCAGGCATTGCCCAGGCGTCTTCCAGACGTTCCATCCCGTACCGATGAGATTCGGGTCGGCTACGATACTTCTCGACTAACTCACGGAAACTCTTAGGTTCAGAAGCACTTCCATAACGTTCCAGAAACTTAGTCATATCCCGTTTAATATCGCTTGAGCTGATCTCTTTATAGTCAAAAACAATTTGAGGCGTCTCAAGTTCAACTACAGAGATTCCAAGATCGGCCAGCCGGCTAAACAAGAATTTCAAGGCTGGAGACACTTGTGAGGCATTCCTTAGAAAGAGAAGCCTTGGACTCGAACGGATGAACGGTTTGGAACAGAAAGAGAAGTCAAAAGATTGTGGATCGGAGGAATCGTAGCCTGTCATCGACAAGAAAACTTCTTTAAGTAGTTCCGGATTTCGTGCCAAAACACCGGGAGCATCGAAGGAAGAGGACAAAGGTATGATTCCCGTTCGAGAGATTGAACCTCGTGTAGGTTTGAAACCATACACCCCGTTATACATTGCCGGAATCATGATGCTGCCCCGCGTCTCTGTCCCGAGCGCAGCGTCACAAAAACCTGCGCTGACTGCCACGGCTGAACCAACGCTGGAACCTCCGCAAGGAAAACGACCGCCGTAGGGATTTCTTCCGAATCCGCCCAGTTCCGAATACCCTCTTTTCAAAACCGATGAGGTAACGAAGCCTGCCAGCTCGGTCAGATGAGTTTTCCCAAAAATATCAATGCGTGAATTCTTTCTCAACTGTTCAATACAGAAAGCATCCGGCAGTCTGAGGTTCTTTAAAGCAAGAGATCCGGCAGAAGCCGGCCAATCTCGAACGCCAATGTTGTCTTTAACAAGAAGATGGACACCGCAATCTACTTTAGGATTTTTGTAAAAACGAACGGCATGCAAAACGCCATTAAAGGCCTGAATCCTTTTTACCATCTGAGCGGCTGAAAGGTCTCTGTTTAACGGATAAGATAAGTTTTCCATAGGTTTGAGTTTCTCGTATCAAATCTCTCCCATTATCTTCCTTTCTTCTTGTACATGCTTATTTTAACGAAAGGCCTCGAAACTCCGCAGGCCTCGGCGGATCGGACTCCGGATTCTAACGAACTTCTCACTCCATAAGGAGTTCTAAGCACCGTGGGTCTGTTCACAAAAACATCCTCACCGAGTCCGAGCACCTTTTTTTAGAACAGATCCGAGTGAGATCCAAGACGTACTCCATAGATCTGCTCTGGACGATTTTCGTAAATAAAAAGAAAGTCTGGTTCAAGATGCAACTCTCGACATCCGATCCAATTTCCAATAAGGAGATGATCCCTACCAGAGGCAGGAAGCGGCTGCTCAGACATCAACAATCGAACCATATCCTTGAAAAGTGTCAAATTCTTGTGCTTTTTTCGCAAGTTTGATGTCCTTTTTCAACCTAGAGGATGCGACAAACTCCTTTATGAGTTAAATATCCATCTCTCTAAAAAAATCCTCTGGATTTTTGTACTTGCTTCCGCGTCCGGTTTCTACTTCCTTAATAGCAGCTACGGTCTCTTTGTTAGGAATATGTGCCCTGAACGGCATTCCTTGTTCTGCAACTGCTTGGGTCAAAAATGTTCTGACAGCCTCGGAAAGACTCATGCCCATCTTTTCAAAAAGGACGGAAGCTTGTTCTTTCAAGTCTTGCGTCAAACGAATCTGAATCTGGGTGTCTGTAACTCTATTCATAGTTCCTATGTACTTAATTTGTCATGACATTGTAATTATGTATTGAAAATACATGAACAAGATATAAGAAATCTGGAATAAGGTTATAGCAATAACTTAGGATAATTTTCTTCATTGATTGCGTGCCTAGTATTTTCTCTTGCTTGTATTCAAAAAAAAACAGCGGTATAAATTGAAATCTGCAAAGCCTTAATTTTTTACTCTTAGCTAACGACTTTTTAATTTATTTTCAAATTTTTTTGGTTCATCAAGCCCAATCTCTCCCCATAATATGAGTAACTTAGTTTGCAGAAAAAGAGAGATTTTGTGAAAACAAAAATTTTAACTTGCCTCCTCAGCTTAGGATTAGCAACCGCACTTCCTACAGCCTCCTGGGCAGATTCTTCGGCCAAAGAAACCGTTACCGTGGACATTCAGGTTCCTGCAGCATTGCGCGGATTCGTTCCCTTACATAACCCGGTTGCAATGCCGAAGGTAAGACTTTTTACTAAAGACGGAGAAGAGGTCGACTTAAATAAATATCAAGGCAAAGTTCTGATCCTGAATCTTTGGGCATCATGGTGTATGCCGTGCATTCAAGAAATCCCGGCATTAGCCAAGATGCAAAAGAAACTTGAAGGATCCAATGTAATGATCATGGGCGTTAACCTTGAACAGACGACCAATCAAGTTCTGAAATTCCTTGAGAAGAAGAAGTATGAAGGATTTCAAACTTGGCTGGACCCCACAGTGTCGGTCCCTTCCGCTCTGCCTATCAGCGGTATTCCCACAAATCTGATCCTCAATGGAAACGGAGAAATCATCGCAATGGTTGCCGGTTATGCCCAGTGGGATGCCCCCGAAGTTGCAAAGTTTCTCAAAGAACTAGAGAAAAAGTACGCCAAACCTTCTTCTAGTGCTGAGAAGAAGCTTTAGGCTTGCGGCGCCAAGACAGTCCGATTCCTGCTGCCAATGACAAAAGCATAACCAGAACCGAGGGCAGATCGCCTAAGCTCGCATAAGGCGTTGGCTTCCCGATTGCCACTGTGACGGCCACGTCAAGCTTTCCGGGAACCATGAACGGTAGCCGAGCAATGATCTGCCCCTTTTCATTAATAGCTGCCGTAGCTCCCGTATTAGTAGCACGCACAATCGGACGGGCAAACTCTTTTGCTCTCATTCGAGAAATACTCAAATGCTGAGGCAAAGCTGCCGAATCACCGAACCAACCGAGGTTAGATAGATTAATCAAGATACCCGGGGCCTCGCCTTTGTTCCACCATTGTCTGATAGTTTCGCTGAATAAATCTTCATAACACAGGGTTGGCGCCACTCTGACCTGCTCTACAACGGTAAAAGGTTCTTGAGAAACATTTCCTTCCTTAAGGTTGGCCATTGGAATACCCAGCATATCGATGAACCAACGAAAACCGAAAGGCACGTACTCTCCGAACGGAACTAAGTGTTTTTTAAAATAGAAGCCGAACTTACTGCCTTTTTCAATCAAAATTGCAGTGTTGGCATAACCGCCTTCCGGGGATCGGATAAATGCGCCCAATATCAAAGGATTGCCTTTTTCTTCCGTTACTTTTGTCAGCTCTTTAAGCATTTTTGTCGGCAGCTTGTCAAAAGGAATCGGGAAAATAGTCTCAGGCAGAACAATCACTGCATCCTTTTTAAGACCAGGAGCACTCATCTCTTCCGTATATCTTGCAAAAGACTGTTCCGTCCCCATCGGAGAAAATTTTTCGTTCTGCGCAATCCCGCCTTGAATCAAACGGAAATTGACAGTTTCTCCCGGCTCGCTCCAAGTCTTTTCTTTCAAAACAAAAGCCGAGCCGAGAAGAGCAAGGAAAGCGACAGCAACCAAATTAGCCGTCCAGATATCCCGCCTTTTCATAGAAAGAACGAAAAGACAGATAAGCCCTGCTGTCAGTGCTGCAAGATAATTAATGCCGGTTGCGCCAATGACGGGAGCAAAAACGCTCAGAGGTCCTTCGATGTGAGCGTAGGCACCGGCTGCCCAAGGAAAACCGGAAAGAACCCATGTGCGAAGCCACTCTGTTAAAGCCCAAGCTGCGGGCGTAATCAACAGGAAGAAAACCCAGTTTTTTCTGCTGCGATCCCTTAAGCCAAGACCTGAAAGCAACCCGGCAACGGCAGGAAAAATTGCCAGCAAAGAAGCAAAAGCCACAACCGCGATTCCAGCAACCCATGCAGGCTGGTAACCATAGTCATGAATAGAAAAATAGATCCAGTAAACGGAAGAACTAAACCAGCCTAATCCAAATAAAAATCCCAGAAAGGTGCTCCGAGCAACTGAGGAGGAATACAAAAAAAGAAAAAAGATTCCGGCCAAGCTCAAAAGTTGAATTAAAGCCCAGTGCGGTGCAATGGAAAAACCTTGAGCTCCCCCTAAGACGAGTGCAAATCCGCAGATTTCAAAGAAATTAATCTTTCGAGTCATTTTGTTCGTCGGTTTTTTCCGGAACTGACTCCGGTTTCGGCTCCTCAACCTTTTCGACTAAAAGCATCTGAACTTTTCGGGCCACCGCTTTCGTAACTTTGAAACGATATCCTCCGATAATCACTACTTCTCCTACATGCGGAACGTGTTCAAGCTCATCAGAAATTAAGCCTCCGACAGTTTCATAGTGATCATCAGAGAAGTGTGTCTCGAAATGTCTGTTGAACTCTTCAATATGAGTAGAAGCTTTGACGCGCCACTTCCCCGGAGAAATTTGAATAATGTCGTTGGCAGTTTGATCAACATCAAACTCGTCGTCAATTTCTCCGACAATTTCTTCGAGTACGTCTTCAATCGTTATGAGACCGGAAACTGATCCGAACTCGTCCACGACCAAAGCTAAATGGTTTCTTTTCAGCCGAAATTCTTTAAGAAGGATGTCAACCGGCTTGCTCTCAGGAATAAAAACCGGAGTCCGAAGATGCTCGGAAACCTTGTAATTGGGATCTACGAAAAGTTTCAGAAGATCTTTCGCAAGCAGAATCCCGACCACGTTGTCTCTATCTCCGTCAACGACAGGAAAACGAGAGTGACCGGCTGCGATGACCTGCTTAATCCAGTTCATCGGGTCATCGGAAATGTCGATAACCTGCATCTCGGTACGGGGGACCATGAGATCGTCAGCTCTCAGATCGGCTACCTCCAGCACCCCTTCGATCATATGGAAAGCGTCATCGGTTAAGATTTTCTTTCCGTGAGCGTCTTGGAGTTTTTCAATAAATTCTTCTTTGGTCTCAGGATGTTCGTGAAATAGTTTTTCAGAAAGCTTCTCAAAAAAAGAACGGGGTTTTTGAACAGGTGCCGGGTTGTCTGACATATTTTTTAACTTTTGAACACAATAGCTCGATGATATAGGAAATCCTATTGTTTTTTCACAGCAAAAACTATACGTAGTTCCTATCGGGATATGGAGGTTTGAAACCCAAATCCATCACGATTTCGGTTTCTTTGCGCTCCATCACTTCCGCCTCTTCGTCATTCATATGATCGTAGCCCAAGGCATGAAGAGCTCCGTGAACGAGCAAATGTGCTAAATGCTCCTCCAATGATTTGTTCTGGTCCAAGGCTTCTTTTCTAAGGACAGGAACACAAACAACCAGGTCAGCTTCCACGACAGGTTCTCTAACATAATCAAAAGTCAGAATGTTGGTTGCGTAATCTTTTTTACGGTAGCTGTTATTGAGTTCTCTGCCCTCTTCTTCATCAACGAATCGAACCGTCACCATGGAATCCGAAGCCAAAGCTTTCTTCAGCCATCTCACCATTTTCGAGCGAGACGGCAAATCTTCAAATTTTGAAAGCTGTTGAAAAGAAAAATTAAAAACGGGAGATTTAGTCTCTTTTTTCACCATTTTTTTGTGCTCTGTCATATGCCTCTACAATCCTTGCAACCAAAGGATGACGTACTACGTCAGCCGCCGTAAAGTAGGTGATGGAAATGCCGCGGACATCTCTCAAGATATTTGCCGCATCCATCAATCCGCTTCTCTGGCCTCTCGGCAAGTCAATCTGAGAGGAGTCGCCGGTAATTACCGCCCGGGATCCGAAGCCGATTCTCGTCAGAAACATCTTCATCTGTTCCGGAGTTGTGTTTTGAGCTTCATCCAGAATTACAAATGAGGAATTGAGAGTTCTCCCTCTCATGTAGGCCAAAGGAGCAATTTCAATATTTTGTCGTTCAAGCAAGCGCTGAGTCTTTTCAGTTCCCAATAAATCAAAGAGAGCGTCGTACAAAGGACGAAGATAAGGGTCGACCTTTTGAGAGAGATCGCCCGGAAGGAAACCGAGTTTTTCACCGGCTTCGACGGCCGGACGAGTCAGCACGATTCTTTCAACTTCTCCCTTTTCAAACGCATCGACGGCAGCCGCGACAGCGAGATAGGTCTTGCCGGTTCCTGCCGGCCCGATACCGAAAGAAATATCATGACTCATGATATTTCTGATGTAGGCCCTTTGCATCGGCGTGCGCCCCGTCAAACCCTTGCGTCTTGTGCGCAGCTCAGGAGTCGGTTCTTCCGTAATCTCCTCTTCGAGACTTGTCTTGGATCCGACAAAGTAAAGCTGAATATCTTCGGTACCTAAGTCTCCGGCTTTATTCTGAGCCGCTTTTGCTAAATCGGAAATAGCCTGCACCCCTTTTCTTGCAGCTTCCAACGGACCCGCCACGGTAAAGACCGAACCGCGCCGAGAAATATCGACATTAAGGAAAGTTTCAATCTGGGCAATATTAGTGTCCATCGGACCGACCAAACTAGCCAGATCGCTATTGTTAATGTCTAAAGAAACAGAAAGCTTTTTCAAATCTTCTTTTGATTTGGTTTCTGCTTTGCTTTTATTCATGAATCTTCCCACCTAATGTATGCGGATATACATCAGTTATTTTGAGACTTATCATTTTACCGATTAAGCTCTCGTCCCCATTAAAGGTAACGATTCTATTGTTATCGGTTCGCGCACTAAGCATATTTTCTCCTCGCTTGGCCTTACCAACCACCAGCACTCTCTGAATGCTGCCCACCATAGATTGGGAAATTTCTTGAGCGTGTTTGGTATTCAATGCCTGAAGGCTCTGCAACCTCTCAAGTTTCACTTCCTGCGGAGTGTCATCGGGCATCTCTGCAGCCGGAGTACCCGGGCGCGGAGAATAGACGAAGGAGAAACTGGCATCGAACTTCACGTCCTCAATCAGTTTCATTGTTTTTTCGAAATCTTCCGCAGTTTCGTTCGGGAAACCTACGATGAAGTCTGTAGCAATACAGATATCCGGACGAATCTGGCGGAGTTTTCTGACGATAGATTTGTACTCGAGAACGGTATAGCCGCGCTTCATACCTGCCAGAACTCTGTCGCTTCCTGCCTGAACCGGCAAGTGAACGTGATTGGCAAGTTTAGGAATCTTTCCATAGGCTTCGATCAGTCTCTTAGAGAATTCTTTCGGGTGAGAAGTTGTATAACGGATACGTTCGATCCCTTCAATTTCAGCGACATATTCGAGAAGAAGAGCAAAATCCACAATTTCACCGTCAGGATCTTCTCCGCGGTAGGCATTAACATTCTGACCGAGAAGAGTTACTTCTTTAACGCCTTGTTCAGCAAGCTGAATAATTTCAAGCAGAACATCTTGCAGCGGACGGGAGAATTCTTCTCCGCGTGTGTAGGGCACAACACAGTAAGAACAGTATTTGCTGCAGCCTTCCATAATGGAAACGAATGCCGTTGCCGCATCGGCGTGCGGTTTAGGCAGATGGTCAAACTTCTCAATCTCTGGGAAGCTGATATCTACCTGAGGACGGTTAGTTTCCTGGCGTTTTTTGAGCAACTCCGGAAGTCTGTGATAGGTCTGCGGCCCGAATACGATATCAACGTACGGGGCTCTGCGAATAATATTTTTGCCCTCTTGACTGGCAACACAACCCCCGACAGCAATTTTCAGCTCGGGTTTTTCTTTTTTCAGTTCTCTTGCTCGGCCTAAATCGGAGAAAACCTTCTCCTGAGCTTTTTCTCGGATGGAGCAAGTGTTGAATACGATTAAATCGGCCTCTTCGATGTTATCGGTTGGCTGATAGCCGGCGTTGGAGACAGCAATGTCAGAGATTTTGCCGGAATCATATTCATTCATCTGGCAACCGAAAGTCTTAATAAAAATTTTCTTCGCGTTCACGGTTTATATCCGGTGGCTAATAAGAGACGTCAAAAAAGCAGGACGTCGATTCTGCTAAAAAGGTGCTACATATAAAGGGGCTTTAACTTGGAAAATCTCCTCAGGATTTTCTAAATTTCTTGCCGTTAAAGCACCGCCCCAAAGACAACCAGTATCTAAGGGATAAATGTTGGGCCATTCTATCAAGCCTAAAGTTGACCAATGGCCGAAGGTCACTTTGTCCGCCGCTGTTTTTCTATCGAGATACTTGAACCAAGGGATCAGTTCCGATGACGTTTCTGCCGGAGAAAGCTTAGCGTCATAATCCATCTCGCCGTTTGCGGTAAGGAAACGAGTACGGGTAAGAACATTAATAATCGCCCGTAATCTTTTGAATCCTTCAAGCTCTTTACTCCATTGAGTCTTGCCGAAGAGCTCTCCCATATTTTCCTGCCAATTATCCGAACGCAGATAATCTTCCACTTCATGAGCCAATTTTAGTGTCTTCTTCTTGTTCCATTTCCAATGACAGGCAGCATGGACACAAAGCACATTTTCTACATCCAGAGCCATCGGCCAAGTCCTGATCCAGTCCATTAATTCTTTTGCATCCGGAGCATCGAAAATTTCCTTAATGGTATCTTTTCGGTGAAGCTCTCTTTTACCGGCATAAACGGCCAGCATATGCAGCTCGTGATTGCCTAGAATGCTGACCGCATGTTCTCCCAGTCCCTGAATGATTCTCACGGTTTCTAACGACTGGGGACCGCGGTTGACTACGTCACCTATAAAAACAATATTGCTGTCCGAGGGAAGTTTGGCAAGAAGCTCCTTCAGACTTTGTGCGCAGCCATGCACATCGCCGATAGCGTAGGTACTCATAAATGTCTTACGATTATTCCTCAAAATAATTCGGAGCCGTAAGGTGCAGAATTCCGACCTTTTCGGCTCCTAAAATAGCTTTTTTCAAGCTAACTATGCTATCAAAAAATTATTTCTGTTTTGTTTCAAAGAACTAGCCGTTTCAAATACCTACAGTTTTACGTTATTTTGCCGCACTCTTCTTGGTTTTTACTTTAGAAGGCATCAAGGAAGTCACCATAAAATTCCATACCTCTCTTTTCATTTTGGGAGAAACAAGATCGACTCCGAATTTGTGGGCGTAAAAAAATCCTTCCAATGCCATAATTCCAATAAGAAGCGCAGTTTGTTTTTCCTTAGGCGCTTGCTCAATTCTCTCAAAAAGTTTTTGGTACCACTCTTTGACGGGCCTCATCAGCTCTTCATCTTTACAATATTCAGACAACAGAGAAGTACCGACGGCTGCCCAACCGTGATTGTCTAAATCGAAGCTTCTGAACCATTGGATATAACCGGAAAGCAAAGTATCAGAAGGCTCACCTTCAAACAGTTCTTCATGTTTATTGAGCTGCTCATCAAGGTGATGGACGTAATTCTCTAAAAGAGCCGTCTGAAGTTCTCTTTTACTTTTGAAGTGGTAAGTGCATGCGCCTTTGCTGAGCCCGGCCTTCCTGGCCACGTTATCCATGGTCAGTGCACTAATTCCTTCGGAAGCTACAAGAGCATTTGCCGCTTCGATAATAGATTGTCTGGTCCTCAGAGCCTTATCACTTGCCATTTTGAATTTCCTTCAAAGTTGTTCACGGTCTCCCACAGGAAGATACTTTATCTCATGGGTTGACATCCTCCTCTTCGTGAACGAAGAGGATTCCCTACCACCACTACAACAGCCGTAGCCTATTGTTGTAGAAGGTCTCGTTGGGTTCCTGCTGACAACGGCCTTACTGCACCGTTCATTTCACAG
>NZ_BAAGDP010000034.1:0-18755 GCF_054660695.1 Turicimonas sp. TL08 | reverse complement strand
TTGAGTGGATCTGAATTTCAACCAACTTCACACGGAATAAAAAAAATAAAAAAATTTTGAATCTTGCCTCGCAAGATTAGGGAATTTACTGACTTTTCTCCTTGACTTTGCTCCGGGTTCCAAAGATTTAGTCTGCCAGCTGCAATAACGAAGAAATGAAAAGGTCCGAACTTATTTAAAAATTCGGACCAAAATTTTGGCGGAGTGGACGGGACTCGAACCCGCGACCCTCGGCGTGACAGGCCGATATTCTAACCAACTGAACTACCACTCCTCTCTGTCGAAACGAATTGTTGACTACTTCGTTTTGCGAGAGAAGCGCATTGTACAGACTTTTTGAAATACTGCAAGTCCTGTCTTAAATTTTTTCAGATTTGTGGATTTCGGGATTTACAGGACAGATAAGTTTTCGCTCTGAGTGGTAACAAAAAAATCAGATTGAAAGAACAAACAACGAAAAATGAAAAGGTCCGAACTTATTTATAAATTCGGACCAAAATTTTGGCGGAGTGGACGGGACTCGAACCCGCGACCCTCGGCGTGACAGGCCGATATTCTAACCAACTGAACTACCACTCCTCTCTGTCGAAAAGAATTCTTGTTTGCTTCGTTTCGCGAGAGAAGCGCATTGTACAGGCTTTTCGAAATCATGCAAGTTAAATTTCAAAAACAATTCTAAATTTTTTTGTTTTTCAAAAAAATATTGAATTTTCAAATGGTTGTTGTGCATTGGAAAAGTTATTCAAAAAGTAACAAAGAAAAGGACTGCTCACAAATGCAATATGAGTCACTCAACGCTTTCTAAAATCGACATTTTTCGATGTGGGCTCGTGGTTAATAATCGCAAAATAGAGGATAATCAAAAGAATTTTTTAAACGTACCTGAAAGGAAGAGGACTAGATGTTCCAATCTTTTAGAAATCAAAAAAGATGGTTGATGCTCTTAGCGATGATTCTTATCATCCCGGCGTTTGTATTTATTGGTATTAACGGATACAGCCGTCTGAATCCTGACGCAAACGCAATCGCTAAAGTTGACGGCAAAGGGATCCAGCCTGAAGAATTTGATGCTGCTAAGCGCAATCATATTGAAAGAATCCGAGTCCAACAGGGTGGATCGGTGGATTCTTCATTGTTTGACACTCCGGAAGCAAATGCTGCAATTCTTTATAACTTAACGACCGAAAAAGCAGTTAACGCTTTGCTCCAACATCATTACATCAATATTTCTGAACAAGAAGCTATTAACTTTATTAAAAATGCTAAAGCTTTCCAGAAAGATGGGAAATTCAGCCCTGAACTTTACCAAAATTATTTAGCAGCAACTGGCAAAAGCGACGAACAATTCGTTTACGAATTAAGAAGAGATTTGGCCAAAGACCTCGTTATTAATGCTGTTTCAAGAACTGTAATCGTTCCTGCTAAAACTGCCGAGTTCTTAAATGCAGCTTTGCGGGAAGAAAGAGAGGTCAGAACTTTAGTCTTCTCCCCGGATGCTTATAGAAAGGACGTTAAGATTACTGAAGAGCAGATTCAGAAGTTCTATGACGATAACAAAGAAATGTTCCGAGTCCCGCAAACTTTGGACATTGAATACGTAGTGTTCTCCCCGGAAACTATCAAGGTTCAAGATAAGCCGTCACAAGAAGTCCTTAAACAATATTACGAACAGAATAAGAGCAAGTTCAGCCAGGAAGAAACCCGCCGTGCTTCTCATATTTTGATTGTTGCTGACGAAAATGAAAAAGATGCAGCTAAGGCAGATGCAGAAGCTAAGGCTAAAGCGGAAAAACTCTATGCTGAAGTTAAAGCAAATCCTGCTTCCTTTGCTGAAGTAGCAAAAGAAAATTCTGCTGATCCGGGAAGCGCTCGAAACGGTGGTGATTTAGACTTCTTCAGTAAAGGTATGATGGTTCCTGAATTTGAAAATGCAGTATTCTCAGCAAAGAAAGGAGACATCGTAGGACCGGTTAAATCTGAATTCGGTTACCACATCATTGAAGTGACAGACGTTCGTCCTGCCTCTATTAAGCCGTTCGAGGAGGTTGAACCTGAAATTTTGACTACCTGGCAAAATCAGCAGAGACATAATGTGTTTGCTGAAAATGCCGATACGTTCTCTAATATGGTTTACGAACAGAGCGAATCTTTGCAGCCCGTAGTTGAAAAGTTTGGCTTAAGTCTCCATAAGGCTCCCGGACTTACGGAAAACGGTTTCTTGGATCCTTCTCTAAATACTCCTGATATTAATAAGAGAGTAATTGCTGAACTCTTCCAGCCAGACTCAATTGCAGATAAGAGAAATATTTCTGCTGTAGAAATCAACAGTAATACTATCGTCTCCGCGAGAGTTGTTAAAGAAAATCCTGAGCATATTCGTTCTCTGAGCGAAGTTAAGAATGAAATCAAAGATTCTCTTGAACTCTCCGCTGCAACCGAATTAGCACGTCAAGCCGGCGAAGAAAAATTAAAAGAACTCCAAAACAAATCCAATCTCGCAGGCTTTGGAAAAACTATTACGGTATCCCGAGTCAATTCTTTGGGTCAGTCTCAGGATTTGATTTCGGCAGAGATGGCTATTCCCGTTAAGAATCTTCCTGCTTATACGGGTGCAATGAACCACGAAGATTACGTTATCTCTTATGTCGAATCTAGTAAGAGCGCTCCTAAGGATGACCAAGACTTTCAAAGAATCAAAGAAGAGTTAGCTCAAGCCGACTCTATGGGTGAAGAACTTGCTTACTATGATGCTTTGAAGAAACTCTACACATTAGAAATTCTAAAACCTGAGTATGATTACAAGCTTCCTACCGTGCTGAAATAATTAACTCTATTGTTTTATCAAGTCCTCCTTAGCGGGAGGATTTTTTTTTCTGAGTTGTATTTGATCTCCCAGCAGAGGTACCTAAAAAGTGTGGTAAAAAACATACTCTAAAAATGGATTTTTTCTGAGAAATAATGCGATTAGAGAAACGCAAAGAAAAAATAAAACATATTGATTTTTAAGGATAAAAATTTAATAAATTGTTATCCCTCCGTATTTTTCCCAAAGATTTAACCCTATAAGAAAATTGCAAAAATAATATAATTTTTAACAGTCAGTGCTCAGCTGACAAAGCTAGTGATTAAGCAACTAATTGCTAAATAGTACAAATTTAAGGAGAACTCCAATGAAAAAAATTCTCGTAGCATCACTTGTTTCTGCTGTGTTTGCTGTTCCTGCATTGGCAGCAGATAAAGCCGATGTCATCGTAGTCGGCGCTGGTGGTGCTGGTCTCTCCGCAGCTGTTACTGCTCATGATTTAGGCAAGAAAGTCATCGTTTTGGAAAAGATGGCTTACTTGGGAGGTAACACCAATCGTGCAGCTGGCGGATTGAACGCCGCAGAATCTCAGCCTCAAGCCAAGGCAGGTATCAAGGACAGTAAAGAATCTCACTACAACGACACAATGAAGGGCGGCAAGTACTTGAACAACCCTGATTTGGTCCACACTCTTACAGATCACGCTGCTGAGTCTGTTGACTTCATCAACGGCTTGGGTGGTGACTTGACAGACGTCGGTATGATGGCGGGTGCTTCCCAGAAGCGCTCTCACCGTCCGACAGGCGGTGGTTTCGTTGGTGCTAACGTTGTTAAAACTTTAGCTCAGGCTTCTAAGGACCGCGGTATTGATGTACGCACAATGGCTAAGGCTGATGAACTCATCGTTAAAGACGGTAAGGTTGTCGGTGTTAAGTACACAAAGGGCAAAAAACAGTATGAAGTCATGGCTCCTGCAGTTGTTTTGGCTGCCGGTGGCTTCTCTGCCAACCAGGATATGGTTGTTAAGTTGAATCCGAAGCTTAAAGGCTTTGCTACAACCAACCACACTGGCGCAACTGGCGACGGTATCACCTTAGGTGAAAAGGCTGGTGCTGCTACTGTTGACATGAAGCAGATTCAAACTCACCCGACAGTTGTTCCGGGCAAAGGCGAAATGATCACTGAAGCTGTTCGCGGCAACGGTGCTATCCTCGTTAACAAAGACGGCAAGCGCTTCATCAATGAACTTCAGACTCGCGACGTAGTTTCCGCTGCTGAACTCGCTCAAAAAGATAAAGTTGGCTTCCTCTTATTCGATAACGATGTTAGAAAGAGCCTTAAGGCCATCGAAACTTACATCAAGGGCGGTATGGTTACTGAAGGAAAAGATCTTCACGAACTCGCTCAGAAGATTGGTGTCGATGGAAAGCAGCTCCAGGCAACTGTAGATAAATACACTAAGGATCAGAAGGCTGGCAAAGATTCAGAATTCGGCCGTGCTGATATGCCAAGACCTCTTACTCAAGCCCCGTACTATGCAGTAATGGTTACACCTGCTGTTCACCATACAATGGGCGGTTTGAGAATTAACTCTCAGGCTCAGGTTCTTGACACTAAAGGTCACGTTATTCCTGGTCTCTTTGCTGCCGGTGAAGTTACAGGCGGTGTCCACGGTGCAAACCGTTTAGGCGGCAACGCTATGGCTGATATCGTTACATTCGGTAGAATCGCCGGACGTAATGCTTCCCAACAGCCGACAGGAGTTATTATTCCTCGCGGTGAAGCTCCAAAAGCAGCTGCTAAGTAATACGATCGTTAGGTAAAAACAGAGGCCGAGTGTTCGGCCTCTGGTTTTTCTCGAGAAATTCAAAAGCGCCTCAAGGGCGCTTTTTCAACGGTGGAATTAACCTACTTGGTTAAGAACCATCTTTTCTAATACTGCAACACCGTTGCGTAATGATTCTGGGTTCATAGTCATCTTCGGATCGTGAAGGCCCGGAGTGACGCCTGTACCTACGCCGATGTAGGCAGTACGAATAGAAGGTTTCTTCTGAACGAAATAGTGGAAATCTTCTCCGCCGCCTCCGCAGTCTTTGGCTAACTTGTCATCGCCCAAGACTTCTTTAATAATACCTGCGGTTTCAGCAACCAATCCTTCATCGTACTCAGCTGCAGGGATGATTCCGCCGGGGAAATTAACGGTAGCTTCAACGCCGACTGCCTCAGCGGCATTAAGGATAGCTCTCTTAATTTTGTCCAACATTTCTTTCATTGTCGGATTATCTTGAGCACGGCAGTCTAAGATCATCTTGCCATGGTCCGGAATGATGTTGGAGGCAGAACCGCAGCAGTTGATTGCTGTTACCTTGGCAGACCAAACTTTGCCCGGGTTCATCCAAATAGCATTAACTGCGTTAGTTGCTAAAACAGCTGCTTCAACAACGCTGCATCCTAAATGGGGACGAGCAGCATGACAAGTTTTGCCCTTTAATTCAACTTCAAGGAAAGTACTGGAAGTGTGGCGAACGGCAGCGCAAACTGTTCCGTCAGGAATATCTTGAATCGGGCGAACGTGAGCGCCGAAAGCAACGTCAACATCGTCGAGTACGCCATCTTCGATAGATCTTACTGCGCCAAGCAATGTCTCTTCAGCCGGCTGGAAGAAGAGTTTTACGCGTCCTTTCTTGACATTACCGACTAACTTAGCAGCTAAAGCAAGAAGCATAGCGGTATGAGAATCGTGACCGCATGCATGAATGGAGCATGGTTTGTTGTCGATTACGAATGGAAGGGCATCCATGTCGGCTCTTACCATGACTGTAGGACCAGGTTCAGTTCCGTCAATATAGGCGACGACACCGGTTCCTCCAATTCCTGTCTGCGGGTTAAGACCAAGCTCTTTGAGCTTATTAACAACATATTTTGAAGTTTTTTCTTCATGGAATCCCAATTCCGGCATTTCATGAAGCTCAGTTCTCATTTGTACTACATCGAAGTCTTTTTCAGACATATTCTTATTCCTTTGGTGATGAGGTTTTCACTGCCTTCGACTCTCTGCGGTTGGAACCGGGAATCATCAAAAAGCGGAAGAATCTGCATTCCAGCGGACCGTTAAAGATCACTATCTTTCTAGATTCCTGCAATCTCATTTGACGAGGTAAGTTCAGATCGCTGGTAAGCATCCAAACAACCCAGTTCTCAAAATTATGCTTGAGGTTGTCAGCAACGTTTTTCATCATGGAAGCAACTGAAGCAGACTTCGGATTTGATTGTTCACCGTAAGGAGGGTTTGCAATTATGACTCCGGGAGTCTCCGATGTTGGTCGTGCCTCTCTTGCATCGCATGGGAAAAACTTAATTTTACGCTCAATCAATAGCTTTGTTAATCCGGCTAACTGGGCATTCTTACTGGCCTTCTCTATGATCTGAGTAGAAATATCGCTGCCTGCAAGATTAATATCGACGTCCCAATTGATGGCGGCTCTTGCTTCAGTTTTAAGGCCTTGCCAGACTTCAGAATTAAAGAATTTAAATTTTTCAAATCCGAATCTTCTTGTGATGCCCGGAGCCATATTGATTGCGATTGTGGCTGCTTCAATAATAATCGTTCCTGATCCGCAGAAGGGATCATATAAGGGCTGAGAAGGCTCCCAACCGGAAAGTCCGATCAATCCTGCGGCCAGGTTTTCTTTCAGCGGTGCTTCTCCTTTATCCCGTCTCCAACCTCTCTTGAACAAGGACTCACCGGAGGTGTCAAGATAGAGGGTGACTTTTTGGTTGTCTACAAAAACGAAAATCTGGATATCCGGGTTGTGTTTTTCAACGTCCGGGCGAGCTCCCGATCTTTCGCGGAAACGGTCACAAACGGCATCCTTAACTCTTAAAGTTAGGAAGTTTATGCTCTTGAGAGGGCAATTCTTGGCTGACAGAGAAATCTTGATGGACTGTTTTTCCGTAAAGTAATTTTCCCAAGGAATGGAGAAGGTGAACTTGTAGATGTCGTCTTCCGTTCTGTAGTTTCTCTCGCCTACCTCCAGAAGAATACGTGAAGCATATCTCGTCCAAAGATTTGCCTTCATCATTCCCAGCGTTGTTGTTGTGAAGAAGCAGCCGGCCTTTTTTGACTTGAATTCAGTAATGCCCAACTGTTTAAGCTCTTCTTCGAAGAGACTTTCTAAAGAAAGAGGTATTACGGCGTAGTATTTGTTTAGCTTTTCGCTCATTTTCTTAATTCCCCGTGTCCAATTACGATGTACTTAAGGCTGGTCAGTCCCTCCAGACCAACGGGGCCTCTAGCATGTAACTTATCGTTGGAAATGCCGATTTCTGCTCCTAGGCCATATTCAAAGCCGTCTGCAAATCTGGTGGAGGTGTTGAGCATGACGGAAGAGGAATCGACTTCTCTAAGAAATTTTTGACTAGATACCAAATTGTTAGTGATGATGGCATCCGTGTGTTTAGATCCGTATTGATTAATGTGTTCTATCGCTTTATCCACACTAGAGACTATTTTTATAGAAAGAATAGGAGCGTTATATTCTGTTGACCAATCTTCTTCGGATGCAGTTTTGATGTCATCGAAGCCTGCGTCCGTCAGAATTTTTCTTGATTCTGGATCGCAGCGGAGCTCCACTCCTTTCTCTAAATAAATAGAGGTCATTTTTGGAAGAAAGATGGCTGCGATATTTTTATTCACAAGAAGAGTTTCCATAGCGTTGCATGGAGAAAATCTCTGTGTCTTTGCATTGTCACACACTTTCCAAGCGAGTTCCAAATCCGCACTCATATCAACATAAGTATGGCAGATGCCGTCCAAGTGTTTGATCATCGGAACGGTGGCTTCTTCCATAAGTCTTGAAATTAAGCTCTTTCCGCCTCTGGGCACAATTACATCTACGTATTTTCTGGCTGTGATAAGAGCACCGACCAATTCTCTATCCGGATTAGTGATAACTTGAACTGATTCTTCGGGAAGATAGTTAAGTCTCAAAGCTTCTTGGATGCATTCGCCAAGGACTTGGTTAGAGCATCGGGCATCGGAGCCTCCACGCAAGATGACGGCATTTCCGCTTTTCAAACATAAAGCCGCGGCATCAATCGTTACATTCGGACGAGATTCGTAGATGATTCCGATTACTCCGAGGGGGACTCTCATCCTTCCGACTTGGATGCCGGAGGGCTGAGGCTTCATCTCTAAGATTTCCCCAATCGGGTCGTTGAGTCCTGCGATTTGTTTTAAGCCAATGCACATTTGGTTTAAAACTTTCTCTGAAATCGTTAATCTGTCAAGAAAGGCTTCGGACAATCCTTTCTCTTTACCCGCTATTAAATCTTTTTCATTTGCGAGATAGATTTTCTCAGCATTTTTTAAAAGCAAATCAGCAAGAGTATTTAGAGTGTTGTTTTTTACTTGGGCAGGAGTTTTAGCCAGAATGGTGGCTGCTTTTCGTGCCTTTTCTCCAAGATTTTTCATGTATTCAGCATTTTGTGCGCTAATGGTAGAGGACATAATTATTTCCTGCTAATACAAAGTAAAAGAGCTGCGGCTTTTAATTCTTGCCATGGATCTCCTTGCGATTGTGAAACCTTAAAGCCTTTGGACATTTTTTCTACATTGTTGTAGCGATGTACCACTTTTTCCAAAAGAGCCAAAGGCACACGGCGAGCAAGGTTTGCAAGCATCGTTTTGCGAGAAGGCAAGCCTCTTATAGAAGAAGGAGAGCCTCCTTGATTTAATAGAATCAGATTTCTAATATCATCATTCAAAAGCCAAAGGAAGGAGGGGATGCTTACGTTTTCTCCTTTAAGACCATCAATGATTTTTGAAATTCGTTGGACGTTACCTTCAAGAATTGAATCAGCCAAATCTTGAGGATTGAATCGAGAAACATCTGAAACCGCTTCTAAAAGGTCTTTCAGCTCTATATTTCCCGGAGGACAAAGAAGGGCAAGTTTGTTGATTTCCTGAGCACAAGCCAGTAAATTGCCTTCGGTAGAGGCGGCTAAGAATTGCGCTGCCTCTTCAGAAAGATTTTGCCCGTTTATCGAAGCTCTTTTTCTAATCCACCCTGGTAGTTGCTGTCTGGAAACTAGTCCGGCGTTAATAATGGCCGCAGACGAAGAGATTTTTTTAAACCAGGCTTTTTTTTGATATTCATATAAGGCGCCGGGCAAAGAAATCACCGCAATTAGACCATCACCGACTGCTTCGGCTAAAGCGGCCAGGGTTTCGGGGCCTTTTTTTAAACCCGGATTTCCCGTGGTCAACCTGATTTCAATGAGCTTTTTCTCTCCGAAAAGGGACATATCACCCATCGATTGAAGAAGAGGAGAATAATCCGACGTTCCGTCAAAATTAAAGCTGACTCTTTCAGTAAAACCTTGTTTTCTAGCTTCAGCTCTTATTTGGTCCAAGGACTCAATAGCAATGAGATCCTCTTCTCCGACAATGATAGTTAGAGGATTGAGTCTAACGGAGGTTCCTGCAAAATTAGCCATCGACTTTCTTAGCTTGTTGCACCTGTTCCGGCGTGAGATGAGAGAGTCGGTTAACAATTAAATGGATGATGTTCGTTTCCATTTCTTGATATAGAAGCTGTTCTTCCTGGGCACGGCCGTTGTAATCGCGTTCGTCCCATGTCATTTCTCTGGAAGTAGAGACTGTAGTTGGAGGAATAACTTCGGCTCCGTTTTGCAAAGTAACGGTAAAACGGGCTGATAAGATTAAGCTGTATATTCTGGCCTGACCTTCGGAGTTATAAGCCAAAATAGAAGATCCACGGTTCAAAGAGATGAGTTTAAAGATGGCTTCGGCTTTTTCTTTATCTTCGACAATTTCTATGTCCGTACGGGCGCGGAGATTTCGCTTGATCATGGCTCCGATTGCAGAGTTCGGCCCTAAATCAATGCACATGCTCTCGAGAGGTACTTCTTGAATTCCTCTTAGATGCCATCCGCATCCGCTTAGCAGCAGGGCAGAGAATGCGACAAAGGAACGTCTGGACAATCCGCCGGTATTTTTAAAACTCATGGGTTTTTCACTTTGGAAAAGAGGCAGGAAGAAGCTTCCTGCCTCCGGTTTATCAACTAAACAACAATGTTAACAAGTTTCTTCGGAACCACGATAATCTTTCTTGGTTCCTTGCCGTCGATGAAGCGGACAGCATCCGGATTTGCCAACGCTGCTTTCTTAATGTCCTCAGTGCCGGCGTCAACAGGAACAGTGAATTGACCTCTTAACTTGCCGTTGATCTGGATCATGTACTTGATTTCGTCAGAAACCAAGGCAGAATTGTCCACTTCAGGCCATGCGGCATCCAAAATGGATGTGCCGGTTCTTTCTTCGTAACCCAAATCTTCAAATAATTGAGCGCAAATATGAGGCGCAATCGGATAAAGGGTACGAAGCAGAATGGAAAAGCCTTCATTGATAACGGCTTTCGTTCCTTGTTGATCCTTGTTTTTCAAGGTATCCAAAGAGTTCAGCATCTTCATTGCGGCAGAAACAACGGTGTTGTACTGCATGCGGTCCAAGTCATAAGTGGCTTGTTTGAGAGCTGTGTAAATTTCTTTTCTGACTTCTTTATCTTCATGAGACAAAGGAGCGCCAACAACCTGAACGTTTTCGCGGATAATGTCCTGGTTCTTGAAGCCAAAAGCCCATAAGCGCTTCAGGAAGCGGAAGGTACCTTCCGCTCCGGAATCGCTCCAAGCAGCGCTCTGGTCGGGTGGTCCGGCGAACATAACGAAAGCACGGGCGGTATCGGCACCGAATTTGCCGATAATCGCAGACGGCTCAACAACGTTATTCTTGGATTTAGACATCTTTTCAATGCCGCCGCTCTTGACCGGAAGTCCGTCTTCCTTGCAGGTAATGCTAACCGGTTTGCCCTTAGCATCGTATTCAATATTCAATTCGCTCGGATAGAACCAGCGTTTTCCGCCGTCAGGCAGTTCTCGGTAATAGCATTCTGCGGTAAGCATGCCTTGAGTAAAGAGGCGTTTGAACGGTTCGTCAAAGTTAACCAAGCCCAGGTCACGCATTACTTTGGTCCAGAAACGTGCATAGAGCAAATGGAGCACCGCATGCTCAATACCGCCGATATACTGATCCATTGGCATCCAGTAATCATTGCGCTTGTCAACCATGGCTGTATCACAATCAGGAGAGCAATAGCGCATGTAGTACCAGCTGGAGTCTACGAAGGTATCCATGGTATCGGTTTCTCTCTTAGCAGGAGCACCGCATTTCGGACACTTGCAATTCAAGAAAGCTTCGTCTTTATTGAGAGGATTGCCGGAGCCGTCCGGAATCAAGTTTTCGGGAAGTATTACCGGAAGGTCTTCTTCAGGGACCGGCACCGGGCCGCAGTGAGGACAGTGAACGATAGGAATCGGTGTGCCCCAATATCTCTGACGGGAGATGCCCCAGTCACGCAAACGGTATTGAACTTGGAGGTAGCCGAGATCAAGTGCTTTTAGGTCAGCTGCAACGGCTTCACGGGCTTCTTCGAAATTCAGGCCGTTATATTTGCCGGAATTCACGCAGAAAATATTTTCTTTATCTGCATACCAATCATGCCATTGGGTTTTGTCAAATTCATGACCTTCTTTACCGATCACTTGTTCGATAGGCAGACCGTACTTGAGGGCAAATGCGAAATCTCTTTCATCGTGAGCCGGTACGCCCATGACAGCGCCTTCACCGTAAGACATAAGCACATAGTTGCCCACCCACACTTCAACATCTTTACCGGTAAGAGGATGTTTAACATAAAAGCCGGTCGGAATGCCTTTCTTTTCCATTGTGGCGATATCGGCTTCTGAAACAGAACCTTTTTGGCATTCTTTGACAAAGGCATCGACAGTCGGATTATCTTTAGCCAGGCGCAGTGCAAGAGGATGTTCTGCCGCAACTGCCACAAAAGTCACACCCATAATTGTGTCGGGTCTTGTTGTATAGACTTTGAGAACTTTTTTCTCGCCGTCCAACTCATATGGGAAGCTGCAATTTACACCGTAAGATTTGCCGATCCAGTGTTCTTGCATGCGGCGCACCTGTTCGGGCCAGCCGTCAAGAAGCTTTAAATCTTCCAAGAGTTCTTCAGCGTACTGCGTGATGCCTAAGTAATACCCAGGAATTTCTCTTTTTTCTACGGGAGCTCCGCTGCGCCAGCCCTTACCGTCAATTACCTGTTCATTTGCAAGGACGGTGTGATCAACCGGGTCCCAGTTGACGATCTGAGTCTTGCGGTAAGCAATGCCTTTTTCAAGCATTTTTAAGAACATCCACTGATTCCAGCGGTAGTAATCCGGTTTGCAAGTTGTGACTTCGCGAGACCAGTCAAAAGCTAAGCCTAATGGTTCCATTTGGCTTTTCATATCGGCGATGTTTTGATAGGTCCACTCAGCCGGAGCAACTTTCTTATTGATAGCTGCATTTTCCGCAGGCAAGCCGAAGGAGTCCCAGCCCATCGGAGTCATGACATTCATACCTTTCATGCGAAGGTATCTGTACATAACGTCATTGAGGGTGTAATTTCTGACATGCCCCATATGAAGCTTTCCGCTCGGGTATGGAAGCATTGAACAGACATAGAACTTGGGTTTTTCTTTCCCGTTGGCATCTAAAGCGTGTTCTACCGCGCGGTAGACATCTTTGGCGCGCCAGTGGGCTTGTTGAGTGGTCTCAACTTCTGACGGTTCGTAAGTTTCGCGCATTTCTTCTTCGATTGAATGATCTATTTGAAAATCCTTTAATTATAAGGTTGGTTGTCCTTCTATTTTTTTACTCTTTGTGGTCAATTAATGTATTTCTATGCGTTAATTAGCAGGATTTTGAGCTTTGTTAAGAAAAAACTTTTATTATCAATTGGTTGAAAACGAAAATACAAAAAGGTTCTTTTCTGCAGTGAATCACAAACTCCAAATCTTTTAACCAAATAGGTGGTACGAACTAGGAATTCTCATTAGACTTCACTTCCTCAAAAAAAGGAAGAAATAATGTCTAGTGATTTAATAGCAAATTTAAATGAGCAGCAAAAGGCCGCTGTTACTTTGCCGGAGGTGTCCTCTCTTATTCTTGCCGGGGCAGGTTCCGGTAAGACTAGCGTTTTGATTTCAAGAATTGCTTTCCTCTTGGAACACAGGCTTTGTACTCCTGCTGAGTTATTTGCTGTTACCTTCACAAATAAAGCGGCACGTGAAATGATGACCCGTCTTCAAGCAAAGATGCCTCTAAACACTCGAGCGATGTGGGTAGGTACCTTCCACGGTCTATGCAACCGAATGCTGAGACTTCATCATGAGGCCGCCGGCTTACCGGCCGCATTTGCCATCTTGGACATGAGCGATCAGCTTGGGGCTATCAAGAGGATTATGAAGGCCAACAACATTAATGAAGAAGTTCTTCCTGCCCGAAAGATTCAAAACTATATCAATAAGCAAAAAGAAGAAGGAATTCGAGCCAAGGATATTAAACCTTACGGCTTCGGCGAAAGAGACTTGCTTAGAGTCTATGAAATTTACGAAAAAGTCATTAATAGAGAAGGGGCCGTTGATTTCGGAGAGCTTATCCTCCGCACTTACGAAATGCTGCTGAACAACGAACCGATTCGTCAGCATTACCAAGACAGATTTAAATTTATTTTGGTTGACGAGTTTCAAGATACCAATAAGCTTCAGTACAAATTTCTCAAACTGTTGGCCGGTCACGGAGAAGAGGGCAGAAAACCTAACGCCGTGTTCGCTGTGGGTGACGATGACCAGTCTATTTATGCTTTCCGCGGTGCTAACGTCGGCAATATGAAGGACTTCATCAGAGATTTTGCCATTGGGGAGCCAATCCGTTTGGAACAAAACTACCGCTCTCAAGGCAATATTTTAGATGCAGCTAACTATTTGATTTCGAATAATAGTGATCGTCTTGGTAAGAATCTCTGGACACAATCGGGGAAAGGGGATCTTATTCGTGTTTTCAAGGCCGGAGATGAGGCTGAAGAAGCAGCTTTTGTGGTTGACAACATCAAAGACTTTGTTAGAAACGGCGAGGATCTTCGTGAGATTGCCATTCTTTACCGCTCTAATGCTCAGTCTCGTGCTCTCGAAACTGAGTTGACCAGACGCGGGGTGAAATACACCGTTTACGGCGGCTTACGGTTCTTTGATCGTGCTGAAATTAAGAACGCCCTTGCATATTTAAGACTGGCGGAAAACACCGCAGACGATTCTGCATTTATGAGAGTGGTGAATTTACCGGCAAGAGGCATCGGTGCAAAGACAGTCGAAAATCTCATTGATTTGGCTCGAGACAACCAGATTTCATTATTTGAAGCAACTCAGTTGCTTTCCGGAGCAGCGGCAAATAAGGTAAGAGTTTTCACAGACATTATCAATGACATCCGTTCAAAGAGATTCTCTCTTCCTTTGACGGCACTTATTAATTACACCGTACAAAGAAGCGGTCTCAAAGCACTTTATGAAGCAGATGAAAACGGAGCTGAACGCTTAGAGAACTTGGAAGAATTAACTTCATCTGCCGCTGCTTTTCTGAGTCAAGAAGGATTTGAAGATGACTCCAAGGAAAACGTGGATAACTTAAGTCCGCTGACTTTGTTCCTTTCTCAAGCCACGCTGGAAGCCGGTGACAACCAAGCAAAAGCAGGTGAGGAAGCTGTGCAGTTGATGACCATCCATGCTTCCAAAGGTCTGGAGTTTAACAATGTGTTTATTACCGGATTGGAGAACGGACTGTTCCCGCATGATAAGTGTCTAGCAGAACCAAAAGAGCTTCAAGAAGAAAGAAGATTGATGTATGTAGCCATCACCCGCTCACGCAAAAAGCTGTATTTGACTTATGCAGCTCAGAGACTTCTTCACGGTATGCCCCGCTATAACGTTAAGAGTTCTTTTTTAGACGAGCTTCCTGCAGATGCTCTGAAGTGGCTCACTCCGAAAGAAGATTCTGACTCTTATTCGTCCTTCGGCAGCGGCAGAAGCGGCGGGGGATACTATGGCTCTTATAACAGTAAAAATTCCTGGTCAGAAGATAAGGGAAATAGTTATTCAGGTTATAAGAAAACATATAGAAATAATGAAAATGTACCTGAATGGGCCAAGAATATAGGTATTACTAAAGAAGATAAAAACAAGATTAATAGTATTCGCCAAAGTTCTAAAAACTCAGATGGATATAACATTGGAACTGTTGTTTTTCATGAGAAATTTGGTGAAGGAAAGATCAAAAATATAGAAGGGCAGGGAGAGAATAAGAAGATCGAGGTAGCTTTCAAAACAAGTGGAGTTAAAAATCTTCTTTTAGCAATTGCACAGAAAAAAATGAGAATAGTTAGATAAGAAACATATTATTTAGTTAACAAGAAATTCTCTTAATAAAAGTTAAGTTTCTATATTAACTTTACATTAAACAGTAACCCTTCTTCTTCATTTCGCTTAGTACCTGAAACTAGGAAGAAGGGTTTTCATTTATTTAAGTGTTTATCTATCAGAAAATAAATATAAGTAATGGCTGTTTTACTAGGAATAGATAATTAAATAGAGACCAATAGAATAATATTAGCTAACAGGATTAGATTTTAGATTAATTTTATTAACTAACTAATTGAATAAACATGAAATAATTAGTAAAATTTTTAAGAATTTGAATTAATTTTTATTTTTAGTTAACTTAGATATACAAATTAATTAAATATTTTCAGATAGATCTATCTGTAAAAATTATATAAAAAGTAAATTTGTCTTATAACTTGTTTCAATACATAGATAAACGGTTTATTTAACATTGATCATCTGTATATTGAATAAATCGTTTTTTGTATAGGAGGGTTTTAAATTGATTTACAAATCAAAATTAAAGTGATAATTTTGAGATATTCTTAGCAAGAAAAGCAGATAGCTTTAAGTGCTATAAAAATGATTTTGTCGTTACCTCCCAAATAATTTTATAGATTGGTAAATAAGAAAAATTATTGACTTTTATTTCAAAGAAAAATTTAAAAATATCTCTAATAAACATCCGCTCACACTAATATTTTAATTTCTATCTATCTTTTAAGAAGTTATTTATTGTCTCTATCTATATTTAATTGTGAATACAATATTGAGATAGCAATAATAAATAAGATAAGTTTTATTTATTTGTTTTTCTAAATGTAGTTTCTATTTCAGAATTATTAGAAATACAAAAATAGATTAAGCAGGTTCTTTTTTAGTACGACCTGGGGTGCCTTTTTGGTACAAAGGAATAAATGGATCTATTTCCCGGCGGAAAGTTTGGAAGGAATATTCTCTGTTTTCTAGAGCTTCAATAAGCCGCTTATGGAAGAAAATCTTGTCTCTCCCATCTTCGACTCTTTCTAAAATGTCAGCTCTCGTCAAATCATTCAATATGTGACTTGCAACTTGGCGGCGTGTGCCGGTTTTACTGGAAAATTCTCCGGTTCTGCAAGCTGGACATTCAAATATGGCTGGTAAGAAAGCCACATGAGTTCCTAATCCGATTTCTTGAAGATATATCTTACTTTGTTCGTAGAGGCGTTCAATTGCCTTTAGTAACTCTAGGCTGTAGTTAAAAGCGCGAGAAAGATTGTTCAAGGAATATTTAAGATATGGAGTCCACTGACGTGTCCTTAGGCCATATAGTCTTTCTTCAATTCCGAAGTGCGCCGTGGTATTTTTTGCCTTTCCTAATTGAATACAAGGGAAGGGAGAGTCGATTCCTTTTCTAAGCAAGCCAATTTGATAGAGGATTTGACTTGTTCTTTCGTTGTGTTTGTTCAAAGGAGAAAGGGCAACGAAATATAAAACGGTAAGAATCAAATGTACATACGGGTCCATGTCACGGATTTCTCTTGCATAGACCTCCCAATTGTTCATTTGTTTCTTTAGTTTTGAGCCGAACATAATCTCTTCTTCAGGGAAAAACGGTTTTTCATGTAGAGGATCGTCCGACAATCTCCAAGAAATTTTGTCCTGAATGAAGAAGTTAGCAATTTCTACTATAGTTTTAGTAGAAATATATGAAAGATTTGAATTCGGATAAAGTTCCAGACAAGCGTTGACATAGCTCTCCATTCTTACCATGGAAAGTTCAGAGGGATTTGGCACGATTGTGGAATAAAAATATTCCTTAAGAGTGAAGGGCTCTTCTTTTGAATAAAGCTGCTCTTTTGCCTCTACGATTGTCATCAGTTTTCCGATAGTGGCAGGAAAAACGCTCGTAGCAAAAGCTTCTCTAAAGTCGCTGATACCTCTGGCCAGAGCCAGACAGGATCGAAGAACAGGAATATCTTCCAGCTTTTCCGAATCTCTCGGAGGCGGAAGGCTAATTGTTCCTTGGGAGGCGGCTTGTCTTAAACCTTGTAGTTCCATTTTTCTTGCTTTTCGAAAGAGCTGATATGTTACATGAACAAAACTTTGTGCGGATTAACACTAACTTCGAACTGTAATAGGGTACCTGAACCTTTGATTTTTTGCTTAACGTTCAAGCGAAACGAAAAGTAATAAAAACATAAAGTTGTAATAGATGTTTCTTAATATTAACAAATACGACTTTCGGATAATAGTGTTTCTACTAACAAGAAAAAACCCTAACTCGAATGTTGTTAGAATGAGTTCGTTAGTATTTTTAGCACCCCGAGAAAGAAAATGGTTTCATCCTCGTTAAGATGCCATAAGAGTCCAAAAATGTTGGCAAAGAGCCACTCCTCTGCTTTAAGCTGCAACCGCAGAAGATGTCTTTATCAGCTTGGGATTCTCAAGCATAAAACCATTAGCGATGTAAGATTGGTTGACGAGCCTAAGACTCGTCACTGAAATTTAATCTGGAAAATAGAAAGGAGCCGTGCGGCTCCTTTCTATTTCTAAGAGCCTCTGGGTTCAAATGAATGCGGAAGAATTCGGAAGTCTTCTGCGGTTTTTCCTTCCTCTTCAGCTTGCTGCAGCCACAATGGCTTTCTGCCTCTGCCGGCCCAAGTCTCCCCATTGGGTCCAATAAATTTTGGTGCAATAGAGTTGGATCTTTTCATGGCTTTCTTAAGGCCAAGTTCCTGGGGTGCAAAATCGTATTCTTTAATCAGCTCTCGACAGATATTTAAAGCGTCCTCACGAGCTTTTTTGGAAGCTTCTTCAATTTGTTTATCTAATGCGTCTCTTTGAGCTTTTAGATTTCTAAGTTCTAAGATTTGAGGTTCCATGGCTCTACATCGTTACTAATCAATTCCTCTTCATATTACTACAAAAAAATTATTTTTTTAAACTAACTATCTTTTTTTAGTTTGTTGAATAGAAAAAAATATTCATTAAAAAACATGATGTTGTATCTTAGGTAAAGAAAATGAGATTATTTTCTCGTCAAAATGAGATAAAAATTAAATTAAACAGGTTTTCTTTGTTTAAATAATTTATGAGTTTTAGTTATTATTTTTTTATAAAGATAAACAATAAAAAAATAGTAAATAATTTGTTTTTCAAAAAAGAACTATTTGGATTTATCAGACCGACCCGTAAAACACCGTCCTTTAGGACGGGGATATAAGGGTCGAATATAATAATTTTTTCAGTCAGGCGTATTCTGTTGTTCAATGTACTGTTTGATAATAGAAATAGGGGCACCCCCACAACTTGCAGCAAAATAAGAAAGAGCCCAGAGAGCATCCCTCCATAACAGGCTACGAATGGAGGGATATTTCTTTTTTCGAATAAGACGGCCCGATACTCCTTTCAGAGAATTGACTGAACGAGATATAGAGACTTTAGGTGGGTAAGTAATTAACAAATGAACGTGATATTTTTCGCCATCAAACTCCGCTAAGTCAGCTTCAAAATCATTACAAACTGAGGGAAAAATTATTTTCAGTGCGTCCAATATCTGTTTGGTAAATACATATCGTCTGTACTTAGTGGCAAAGACCAAATGAATATGCAAATTCAAAAG
>NZ_BAAGDP010000033.1:0-21895 GCF_054660695.1 Turicimonas sp. TL08 | reverse complement strand
CTGTGAAATGAACGGTGCAGTAAGGCCGTTGTCAGCAGGAACCCAACGAGACCTTCTACAACAATAGGCTACGGCTGTTGTAGTGGTGGTAGGGAATCCTCTTCGTTCACGAAGAGGAGGATGTCAAAAACCAATGTATCCAAATTAGTTACGTTAAAAACATTCAAGAACTTAGCGTTTCTATTATTGTTTTGTTTAATGACTTCTAAAGAGATTTCTCTTTTTCTGCTCTGGAGCGGATTGTGAATTTAAAAAAATTATTGGCGTTATCGCTTGCCTGTTCTGCAATGATCCTTTTTTCGCAGGTCCATGCACAGGAAACCGCAAAGCGCGTTGAGCAAGAAAAGAACCTCAACAGTGAGGGGAGCGAGAGCAGAGATAGGCTGCTGCCTTTCTTTGGCAAAGAGGCTAAGGAAAGAGGATATGAGCTTCCGGAACCCTTCGGAGTTAATGTCAATTACATGCATATGAAACAAGATATCGTAGTAGAGGACATTAAATTCAGCGGGTTAGGAATGAATCTTCCTTCTTTTAAATATCCCTTCCGTCCGAAATACACTCCGATCCCATCCGATATTTTTGAAATTGGAGTTAAAAGTACAAAGCAAAAAAGTCATACTGAAACTTTAAGGCTGGATACTTGGGTATTTCCCTTTATGAATGTCTATGGCGTCTTTGGAAGAACGAAAGGGCGCTCGCTTTCCAAGATTTCCGTGTCATCTCCTACTCCTTTTGTAGATAAGGTTATTCAGGGGATGGGTGGAATGGATGATTTAGATTTTGTTCTGAAATTTAAAGGAAAAACTTACGGAGGCGGTCTCACTTTAGCGGGCGGTTATGGAAATTGGTTTGGTTTACTGGACATGAATTACACCAAAACCCAATTGGATATCATTACCGGCAACATCAAAGCCTTTACTTTAGCACCTCGCTTCGGTTATCGATTCAATGTTTCCGGGGTTGAAAGCATTAATTGGCCGGAAGGAAAGCTTAGTCTCTGGGTTGGCACGATGTACCAAGATGTCACCCAAAACTTTAACGGCAAGCTTTCCAATCTTGACTTCTCTCCTAAACTTCAAGGATTGATCAATGCGGTCAATTCTAAAGGGGAAGGAGAGTTCCACGTTAAGCAGCATTTGAAGTCTCCGTGGAATATGTTGGTCGGTGCACGCTATGAGGTAGGAAAACACTTCAATATTCTTACTGAAGTCGGATTCAATAAGCGAAAAAGCTTTTTCTTAGCGGGCGAATTTAGATTCTAAAGGACTCTTGTGGAATGACACTGTAGGTAAGTCTCATGCAGTGTCTCGCCTATAAAAAACTCCCGGCAAGAACCGGGAGCGATTTCAAGGAGTTAATTTACAGAATTACTTATTCTGTGCGGCATTTGTACCGGCAGTACGGCCAAAGACCATAATGTCAGCAATAGCGTTGCCGCCTAAACGGTTAGAACCGTGGATACCGCCGGTTGTTTCGCCGGCTGCGTAGAGACCCGGAATAACCTTGCCGTTCTTATCAAGAACCTGAGCCTTAGTATTGATCTGCAAGCCGCCCATTGTATGGTGAACGGTTGGGACCTTCTTGCAGGCATACCATGGGCCTTCAGTCATAACCTTATCAGCCTTGTTGTTGGCCTGGAATCCAAGAGCATCTTTAGCTTTGCCTTCTACAACTGCATTGTAGTCAGCAATAGATTTCTTAAGATTTTCAACAGGCATGTTCAGTTTCTTGGCCAATTCATCCAGAGTTGGAGCAGAAACTACACGGCCTAAGTCGATCATGTCTTTCATCTTGGCGCCGTTGGCATCAACCCAGTCAAGAGATGGATAACGGAGATGGTTGACTAAGACATAGTATGTGGAATGTGGCTGAGCGAAGATTGCCTTTGCCAATACGTCGCGGGCTGCACCTTCGTTAACGAAACGGTTGCCTTGTTCGTTGATGAATACACGGTTGCGTCCGGAGGTACGAACCATTTCCATCAAACCGGTACCCGGTGTTCCGCATGGGTGAACCTGAATGTCGGACATGCCGATAACGTTTGCACCGACTTTTTCGCCCATTTCAATGCCGGCACCTTGAGCGGATTTAGAGAAGTTTGTGCAGCCGATGCCTTTTCCGAGGTCGTAGTCTTTGAATACGCCGGTATTAACTTTCTGACGCAAAGCAACGTTAGCACCGAAACCGCCTGTTGCTACTACAACACCGTTGGAAGCCATGAACTTAGTGACTTTGCCGGTGTGGCCGTCTTTTGCAGTTACACCGATGATTCTGCCGTTTTTGTCTTTGATCAAAGATTCAACGTTCATGTCTGTATAAACAGTCATGTCTTTGGCGTGATCAGCAATATATTTTTGATATACGCGGATATAGCTGTTGCCGCTCGGTGTGACAGGATAGTGAGAACGCTGCCAGAGAGCGCCTGTAGCAGTACCGACTTCCGGTTTGAATTTAACGCCGAGGGATTCCATCCAGTGCAATGTCGGAAGAGCATTTTCAGTTAAATAATGAACCAATTCAGGTGTGCCGATATCATGGCCGCCCTTCATTGTTTGTTCATAGTGTTTCTGAATAGAGTCTTCAATGCCTTGTTTGCCTTGACGTTCCGGGTCAGCGGCGTTCAAAGCGCCTTCAGAGACGTTTGTAGAACCGCCTAACAAACCAAGTTTTTCAAGAACGATAACTTTGGCACCGGCCTGTTGAGCAGCGATAGCAGCTGCTAAACCGGATCCGCCGCCGCCGACAATAATGACTTGTGTTTTGATTTCGTCAGGAAGGGCAGTGTACTTTTCAGAGTTCTTCTGGAGAGCAGCCATGTCGGCTTTGGAAACTTTTGCCTGTTCCAATGCTTTCTTCACGGCGCCTTTCAACGCGAAAGATGAAATTGTTGCGCCTGTTACGTTGTCTACGCCAAGAGATTGTCTGTCGATGATCTTCTTGCTTAATTTATCAAGAGCAACACGGCCGACACCAATGGTTTCAAGGTTGTCAGGGTATTCGATTTTTTCAATTTTGTTTTTGCTGACAGTAACCTTTACGGTAAATGCTGCATTGTGGCCGTTAACTTTTTCTGTGTATGTTCCCGGCTGATATGTTGCGGCTTGGGCGCCAAAGGCAAAACCGGCAACCAACAATGCGGCAGAAAGTTTGGTGATTTTCATCTGTTAGATCTCCTATTTCCAAACGGAAAATATTTAAGGGCACACCCTGTGTTACAGGGCATACCCTTATTCTATATCTAACAAATTGAAACAGATAGTTAGGGATTGTCCCTCATTTGTCCCATAAAAACCTTATTTATCAGGTTTACTTAAGCTGTTTTGAAGCTTTTGTTCGAACATTTTTTCTTCTACCTCATCATCGTGCATTCCGCGAATCTTTCTGGAGATAAGAAGGGCTACCGTGAGAATTAAGATAGATACCGAGGTAAGAAGGATCCATTTGCTCGTTAAGTGTTCCATATTGATGATGAGATATCTGGCCACTGCAACAACAGTAATCACGAGAGGAGTTTTAAGTTTTAATTCGTGCTGACCTAAAGCGTACTGTCGAACCATGGACAAAATTTCGATGAATAAGAACAGCAAAAGTAAATTAGCCAGGCCGATGGTCTTACTGGAAAACATTTCATAGCCTTCTGCCACAATGGCTACACCCGTTGCCACAGTGATGATAAGAAGAGCAACTGCCTGAATAATCAAAATGAGTTGTTCAAATGTCGTATTTGCGTTTGCAATCCAATTTTTGGCCACTTTTGTTCCTAAGAGATTGAAAAAAAATTAAAATAGGTGGGTCTTTAATTAGAAGGGTAAACCCGTAAAAATGGATAATAGCATTACTCTAATATCAACTGTAGCAATTGCTTTCGGAGTTGCACTAATTTTGGGGTTTATTGCAGAAAAACTCAAATTCCCCGCTCTCGTCGGCTACCTGGTTGCCGGCATTATTGTTTCTCCGAATCTTTACGGTTTTAATGTTGACCTTGGTTTAGCCGAGCAGCTTTCAGAGCTCGGCGTGATGCTCCTGATGTTCGGGGTAGGTCTTAACTTCTCACTCTCGGATCTTCTCAAAGTTAAAAAACTAGTTGTCCCCGGGGCAGTATGCCAAATGGCACTCTCGGCCTTTTGTGCAATTATGATGGCGCACCTTTGGGGTTGGCCAATCGGACAATGCGTTATCCTCGGGATGTGCTTGAGCTGCGCTTCTACCGTCGTTGTTCTTAAAGCTTTGGAAGCTAGAAGCCTTCTTGAAGGTTTTGACGGAAGGGTGGCTGTCGGCTGGCTTGTCGTGCAGGATATGGTGACGGTGCTGATGCTCGTTCTTCTTCCTCCCTTGGCTTCTTTGTTGGGAGGACACAGCGCAACTTCCGATCTTCCCCTTTGGCGGTTAATCGTGGAAACCGTAGCCCGCGTTGCCGCTTTTATCATCTTGATGCTTGTCATCGGCAAACGGGTTCTTCCATGGCTCTTATGGCAAGTCGCCAAGACCGGTTCACGCGAATTATTTACTTTGTGTGTTTTAGCAGTTGCAATCGGAATTGCCTACGGAGCTTCCGAGATTTTCAGCGTTTCTTTTGCCTTGGGAGCCTTCTTTGCCGGAATGGTGATGAGAGAATCTCAATACGCCCACAGAGCTGCCGTTGAATCCTTACCTCTGCGCGATGCCTTCTCGGTCATCTTCTTTGTCGGTGTCGGCATGTTGTTTGACCCGTCAGCAATTCTTGAGCATCCATTCTATTTATTGGGAATTCTCTTCTTAATTCTTATTGTTAACCCATTGATTGCATTCGGAACCGTCCTTCTATTCCGCTATCCGCTTCATACGGCAGTCACGCTGGCATGCTGCCTCGGTCAGATTGGTGAATTCTCTTTCATCCTCGGAACATTAGGAGTGTCGTTGGGTCTGCTGACTAAAGAAGGTATGAATTTAGTATTGGCGGCTGCCATTTTAACTATTGCTCTCAATCCAATTTCTTTTTCCGTGGCCAGACCGGTGGCAGAGTTGCTGTGCAAACATTTTCGTTTTGCCAGAACGGCGGCGGCTCGTTTAGATCCTCAATCCACAATGCCCGATGAAGTTGAAAGCAGAAAACTTCTTCGTCACGTTGTCATTGTCGGATATTCCTCTATCGGAAGAAAAGTGTGCGAAATTTTGACAAAACAAAAAATTCCGTTTGTCGTAGTAGATAAACAAGATGAGGTTATCAGCACCCTTAGAAAACAGGGTTTTGTTGCCATCCAGGGGGATTGCACGGATCCGGCAACACTTTTACAGGCTCACGTTCAAAACTCTGCTCAATTAGTCCTAACTATCTCGGATGAATTAGAAAGCCGTAAGGCTATTGCCGCAGCAAAAATTTTGAATCCTGATATTGAGATTATTATCCGTGCCGTGACAGATACGGAAGCAGATCATTTAAGATCCGAAAACCTTGGAATTGTGGTTCAAGCTTCAACGGCTTTAGCGTTGAGAATTGCACAATACTCTATATATTCATTTACGAAATACAGCTCCGGAGGACACTCCAAGAGAAAAGAAGAAGAGGCGGAAGAGAAAGCGAAAGATATGCTTGATGATTTAGTAGCAGACGAAGAAAGAACAGTTGAAAAGTCTACTCAGCATGAAAGATTGATGCGCTCTTCGAATAAACCCACTGACAGCATGGAAAAATAAAGTAATGGAACATAGTTTTACTCTAATCTCGACATTAGCCGCCGGTTTTGGAATAGCTCTTGTTTTTGGCTTTATCGCTGAAAAATTCAAGATTCCGGCATTAGTAGGCTATCTTTTAGCCGGGGTAATCGTTTCCCCGGCCACTCCCGGCTTTGTTGCAGACATCAATATTGCCTCCCAGCTCTCTGAAATCGGTGTAATGCTGCTGATGTTCGGCGTGGGCCTGCATTTTTCATTATCCGATTTAATGCGAGTCAAATATATTGCCGTCCCGGGCGCAGTAGCACAAATGGGATTGGCTACAGGACTTGGTTTGCTGGTTGCACATTATTGGGGATGGACATACGGTCAGTCTTTGGTTTTCGGTTTATGTCTTTCCTGCGCGTCAACTGTAGTGCTTCTGAAAGCTTTAGAGACAAAAGGAATATTAGAAAGTCATGACGGACAGATAGCGGTAGGTTGGCTTGTGGTCGAAGACATCATGACGGTTTTAATTTTGGTGCTTTTGCCTCCGCTTGCTCCAATGCTTGGAGCCGAAGCAGTTCAGTCTGTTGAATCTGCTACTCCTTTATGGGAAATCATTGCATGGACCGTCGGCCGTGTTGCTTTGTTTATTTTCCTAATGCTTGTGGTAGGAAAAAGGGTTCTTCCATGGCTTCTTTGGCAGGTAGCAAAAACCGGTTCGCGTGAACTCTTTACTTTGTGCGTACTGGCAGTTGCCATCGGCATTGCCTACGGGGCCTCCGAAGTCTTCTCCGTCTCCTTTGCTTTGGGCGCTTTCTTCTCCGGTATGGTGATGAGAGAATCCAAATACGCTCATCGGGCAGCCATGGAATCCTTGCCGTTAAGAGATGCTTTCTCCGTCATCTTCTTTGTCGGCGTCGGCATGATGTTTGACCCGATGATTTTGGTCGATAAACCGCTTCATTTATTAGCAGTTCTGGCCATTATTATTCTGGGAAAATCTTTGGTAGCTTTCGGATTGGTAATGCTTTTCCGTTACCCGCTGCATACTGCACTGACCGTAGCGGCCTCCTTAGCGCAGATTGGTGAATTCTCATTTATTCTTGCCGGACTTGGTGTGAGTCTCGGACTTTTACCTCAAGAGGGTATGAGCTTAGTCTTGGCAGGAGCCATTATTTCCATTGCATTTAACCCGGTTGTATTTGCCCTGGTTGAACCGCTCAGAAACTTGATGAAAAAACGCTGGAAATACGCACGGGTTCTTGATGCTAAGTCTGATCCTCTTTCCGTCATGCCTGATGAAGAAGAATCCAAGTATTTGAGAGGACACATGGTTCTTGTCGGATATAACAAGGTATGCGAACACATTGCGAAGGATTTGTCCGAGAGAAAAGTTCCGTTTGTCATTGTTGAAAAAGACCGCAACATCGTTGAAGATCTTCGTAAAAACGGATTGAAGGCAGTATGTGGAGATGCCATTGATCCTGCAATTCTCATTCAGGCCCATGTCCAGGATGCTGCCATGGTCATTCTGAATTTCAGAGATGACATTTTAAGAAGAAAAGTGATTGAGACCGCTAAGATTCTTAATCACAAAATTGAAGCCGTCATCATGACCTCAGACGATGAAATTGCTGTCAGAGCAATGACGGACCATCTTGGAAAAGTATTTGACAGTAATGCGGTAATGGCCGGAAGTATCGTCAGATACTGCATGCACCGTCTTGGTAAAGCGGAAGAAGAAAAGAAATTTGAGGAAGAAAGCGAAGCAGAAGCTGAAGCTGCCAAATAATCTTTCTTTTTAATTAATTAGATAGAGCCGGGAAGTCCCGGCTCTATCCATATGCGGACTAATTAGAATTTATGAACCGAGCCGCCTTCAAATCCCGTTTGCTGAGCTGTTTTGCCAGCTTTAATAACAAGATTCGGTTTTGTTTTGGCCGGATCAGGAAGTGGAGCCACGGAAGCAAGAGTACCGTGTTTCTTTCTTAACTCTTCAATATCACCGAATTCAATAGCTCTGTCTACGCAGGCTTCAACGCATACCGGCTGCAAACCGATAGAGGTTCTGTCTACGCAAGCATCGCATTTTTGAATTTTATGGGCTTTTGGATTAAGTTTAGGAGCACCGTACGGACAAGCAGCGGCGCAAGCTCCGCATCCAATGCACTTGTTAAGATCGACGAGAACGATGCCGTCTTCAGCACGTTTGTAATGTGCTTTTGTCGGACATACTTTCACGCAAGCCGGATCTGAACATTGATTGCATCCCAATGAAAGATAGTAAGCAAAAACTTTTTCCGGAGACCAGAGACCGTCTTTGTCTTTCTTCCATCCGCCGCCTTCGTATTCATTTACCGTGCGGTTATAAAGTCCGATAGGTGTGTTCTTGAGGTCCGCGCATGCAATTGTGCAGGTTCTGCAGCCTGTGCAACGGGACAGATCAATAAAAAATCCTTTTTGTGCCATTTTGTTCTCCCGTTATTAAGCTTTGCGAATTTCAACAAGAATGTTGTGCTGAGCGTTGCCCTTAGCCAAAGAGCTCGGGCGGTGGTTGGTCAATGTATTAATACATCCGCCGACGTCAACAACTTGTCCGTTGATAGTTTCCGGTTTGAACCAAGCGCCCTGCGGGATAGTACAGACGCCCGGCATAATGCGCGGAGTGACTCTGGCAGGCAGAAGAACGGTTCCTCTGTCGTTGAAGATATAAACTTTATCTCCGTCTTTAATTCCTCTAGCCTCAGCATCAAGAGTATTCATGATAACGCTGTCGGGATGAACATCTCTAAGTCTCGGGAGATTGTGGAAGGTAGAGTGAATTCTTCCGTGACCGTGATATCCGAAACACTGAAGCGGATATTTCTTCTCGAGTGGATCTCCCGGCATATCCCAAGTGCTGTAGAAAACAGGAATCGGAGAAATGATGTCTCCCTCCGGAAGCGTCCAGTCTTTAACTCTATTGGCAAGGGCTTCGGAATAGATTTCAATCTTGCCGGATGGAGTCTTGATCTTGTTAGCGACCGGATCCTTTCGGAATGCTTCAAGAGCGATGGTATCTTTTCTTCTGTTCCAGACTTTAGCCATACCGTCTTTCCAGAACACATCGAATTCAGGAAGTTCAGGCACTTTCTTGCGGGTTTCGTTATAGCACCAGCGAACCCAATCTTCTTGAGATTTTCCTTCGGTATAGGCGTCTTCTAAACCGAGTTCTTTTGCGATCAAACGACAGATTTCCCAGGACGGTTTCTGTTCAAACTGCGGCTCAACAGCTTTCTGGATAGCGAGCATACATGCTACGTCGCCGTGGCTGCCGCCTTGGCAAGCCATATCAACGGTTTCAGGTCCCAAAGTATCCGGGAGAAGAATGTCTGCGTAACGGCAACTTGGAGTCATCATGTTGTCGCAGACAACTAAGAATTCCAAGTCTTTTTCGTTTCTGAGAACTTTATCCGTCCAGTTGCAGTCGCCATGCTGGTTAATCATGGTATTGCCGCCGGAGTTAATGATCATCTTGATATTCTGAGAAAGTTTTTCAACGCCCTTAACACCGTCAGTGGTGCGGGACATTTCCTTACCTCTCAAAATTGCGTCAGTCCACATATAAACCGGAATAGTGGCTTTGACCGGGTTCTTACCGACAGGCAGATACACGGCGGGGAACGGAGTATTGCCTTCGTGTTCACCGGCGTTTGTGCCCGGCAGACCGATTTGTCCTAAGAGGATTGGGACCATAGAAATGGCACGGCAGGTATGCTCACCATTTGCTTGACGCTGCGGACCCCATCCCTGAGAGACGAAGAGCGGCTTTGTTGAAGCCATTTCTTCGGCTAAATCCACAATAGTCTTGACAGGGATACCGGTAATCTTTGATGCCCATTCAGGAGTCTTAGGCTGTTTGTCAGGTCCGTTTCCAAGGATGTAGGACTTGTAATCGGAGTTCTTCGGAGCAGAAGCCGGAAGCGTTTTTTCGTCATATCCGACGCAATATTTATCCAAGAAGTCCTGATCAACCTGATTCTTGTTAATCCATTGATAGGCGAGAGCAGCAACTAAAGCGGCATCTGTTCCAGGACGGATTGGAATCCATTGGTCTGCCTTAGTAGCTGCGGTATCCGTAAAGGCCGGATCAATAACAATAACCTTCGGCATATGTTTAGTAACTGCCATATCGATTTGATAGCCTTTACCTCCGCCGGAAGGTCTTGTAGAAGAAGGATTATTGCCGAACAATACGTAAAGATTAGAGTTAGCAACTTCGGACGGCATAGAAGCGGGACGTCCACCTAACAGATAGGGAAGAGCTTCGCTGAGCTGAGCATTAGAGTAAGAACCGTAATACTTTAAGAATCCGCCCATTAAATTCATCAGACGCTGCCAAGCTCTGCGGGAGCTGACAATAGATTGTTGGCCGGAGCAATACTGCCAATAAATCGCATCATTACCGTATTGATCGCGGATTCTCTTCCAGTTGTCAGCGATAGTTTTAACGGCTTCATCCCACGAGATTCTTTCGAATTTTCCTTCTCCTCTTTCACCGACGCGTTTCATCGGATATTTAAGACGATCTTCCGAATAGATTCTTTCTCTCATGGAGCGTCCGCGCTGGCAGGCGCGAAGTTGTCTTGGAGATGGGGTTGCATCAGGCAATGAGTTATCAGTTTCGATTCTGATAACCTGGCCTTTTTTGGTGAAGCAGCGGACCGGGCAGCGTTGTCCGCAATTAATGACGCAGGCGCACCAAGAACTTGATTCGATTTCGGGAAGTGCTTGAGCGACTGCAGAAGCGAGAGGTGAGCAAGGTAAACCTACAGCTGTACCTGCTTTTAAGAAGTCTCTCCTTGAAAGCATATTTAGTTACTCCTTTTTTGAGTACTTGATTGGGGTTGGTGTGATTTGGGATATGAAAAAATTATTACTTCTATCTCATCTGTTGTCACTATGGAAAAGTACGGAAACCTGCGTTAATCGGTACCAAAAATAAAACCAGACAGGAATTCAATGGTGAAAGGAAAAAGATATGCAGGAATTGCAGATTATGTTGAGAAACATTCAATCCGTGGGAGTTAGGAGCAACGGAGTGGAACAAGTTCCACCGGAATTTGACCGGTTTTAGACGAATTTCGTGTAAGTCAAGAAGCTGTGGGTGGAAGGGAATTTATTCATTGTTGAGGGTGCGGATGTCATACGTTATGGCTGCGTCCTTCGTCTTTCTCCAAGAATAACAGGATTCTCAAGATGCTAAGACCGAGCCAATAAACGCATTATGAAGAAATCCGGGGTTAATTAAGGGGAACAAGGATGTTTTCTTAAATTTCGTAGTATTTAGACCGTTTAAGCCACAAAATTCCCTCAGGTTTAGTGGTCGATTGGACTTGAAATCATGGGTTTCAGGTCTTTTTTTTACTTGGAAAACCTAAAAACGCAACGACTCAATTTCTGTATTTTAGGAAAAATAAGTAATATTTACTAATGTAAGTCAAGTAATTACAGTAGTAATGATTCAGTAATGAATAAGGACTGAAAAAATGGCTAATCTGCAGGTGAGAATTGACGATAAGCTTAAAGCGCAAGCCCAAATTGTTGCTGAAAGCATGGGACTTGATTTAACTCAAGCAGTTCGTATGTTCCTTCATCAAATGGTGCGGGAAAATGGTTTGCCGTCCGTCCCATGGCCGATCCTTTTTTTGGTGAAAGGAATATGCGGCAATTGGAAAAAGTTGCTAAAGATCTAAATGAGCGTCGACATGTACAACTCCATGATTTAATTGAAGGATAACATGCTCATTTGGCATGACGATGCTGGCTTGGGTATTTCGAATGGAAAAAATTAGACCCTAAAAAATTCTCAAAACTCAATTCTCTTATTAAAGAAGTGATGCGTGACCCTTTCTCTGGCACAGGAAAGCCAGAACCTTTAAAAGGAAATCTATTTGGATTTTGGAGTCGAAGAATAGACAAAGAACATCGCTTGGTTTACAGAGTTCGCGAAGACGGAATCGAAATAGCGCAGTGCAGAGGACACTATTAAAAAGCGCCCCATGCAAACCATACAATGAGGCGCTCATCATTAAAAACTTGGATGCGGAGTAGTCCAAGTTTTTAATAAATTTAATTACATGCAGGACAACATTCCATAGCCTACGCATGCTGCGGAAGCGGGATTCTGACCTGTTACTAAGCGATCATTTGTGACAACGTGAGACTGGAAGTTATCGGATCTCTGGAAAATACCGCCTCTGTCGCGAATGGCTGTTTCAAGAGCAAATGGGACAACGTTGCTCATGCCGACAGCATCTTCTTCAGAATTTGTGAAGCAGTTTACGTTCTTACCGGAGACCAAATACTGCCCGTTAGGAAGTTTCACGTTGACTAAGCCGGCTGGGCCATGGCAAACAGCACCGATTACGCCTCCATTGGTGTAAATGGTGCCGCAAATATTTTGAAGCTCAGGATTATTCGGCAAATCCCACATGGCACCGTGTCCGCCTGCGTAATACATGCCGCAGTAATCGGAAGGAACAACTTCAGCAGGTTTAAGCGTATTGGCTAATTTTGCTTGATACTGTGCATTATTCTTAAATTCCATATTGACGGGATCTTTAGGATCAAAACCTTCTGCTGTTGGTTCGCCCCCTTTTGGAGTGACAAAGTCAATTTCGTATCCGGCATCAGTTAAAACTTTCCAAGGATGGCTGACTTCAGAATAAAAATAACCTGTAGGATTGCCGGTTTCAGGAATTTTATTGCAGCTAGTTAAAACAAAAAGAATCTTCTTATTTTTTGGTGCTGCTGTAGGAGCTTGGGCCGGAGCAGGATCCGCCCCGGCAGCGGAAGCAACTACAGGTGCTAATAAACCGCTGGCCGCAATACCGGACAGAATAGTTCTACGAGAAATTGACATGACATCCTCCTTCATAATTGGTGGATGAATTATAAGAAGGAGTTAGTAGTTACCCGAATGTTTTGTTCGATATGGGCTCGCCTCTATTCAGAGGAAAAAAACTAATTTCTATTACGTATTACTTGAAATCAGGGCGAACGTACAATTCACCGGGTGTCGCCACAAACCCAAGGTGTTCGGAAATATCGTCTGCACAATGTTTCAGTTCGCTAATCCAGACGTCCTGCATTTGACTTACCGGCGAAGAGATGGAAAGGCAGGCGACGAGCTTTCCGGAGTCATCTCGAATACCGGCGGCAATACAGTGAACGCCGGTTTCTAGCTCTTCAACATCATGGGCAAAACCTAAAGCCTTTACACGAGATACTTCGGCTAGAAGCGTATCAATGTCCCCAATGGATTTAGGCGTGTTCTTTTCCAGATTAGTTCTAAGAGCGTAGCCGCGGATTTTTTCAAATCCGTCTTCAGCTAAAAAGAGCTTGCCGGAACTCGTTGTATGTAATGGAGCTGTAGCCCCAATGGTTCTGACTACTTGAATTCCCGGTCTTTCACGCATGATTCTGTCAATGTAGACGATAGAGTCGCCTTGACGAATAGAAAGATTAACCGTCTGTTTGGTCAAATTGTGGAGCTTGACCATAGAGTTTCTGGCTTTTTCACGAACGGACATTCTTTCTCTGACTAGATTGCCGAGCTGAAGAAGACGCAGGCCGAGACGGTACGTTCCGGAGGTGAGGCCCTTTTCAACGAAACGCAGTTTTACTAAGTCGGTGATGATACGGTGACAGGTCGAGATATGAAGATTCGTTTCCTCAGCGATAACTTTTAGATTTACCGGCTCAGAGTGTTGAGTTAAGACACGCAGAATGCAGCTTGCGCGGTCTAACACCTGAATATTCGCTTTGCTGGAGTTGTTTTCCATATTAATTACTGTCTTCCGTAAAAAGGCCGTGTCCGAGCACGGCCGTGGAATTATTTTATATGTTTTGCAACTATTTCTGCAATATCTGACAATTGAATTTCAGATAGTGAAGTATCCTGAGATTTTGCAGAATCAAACATGGATAAACAGAAAGGACAAGAGGTAGCGATATTCTTTGCTCCCGTATCGTTAACGATAGCTTTGAGTCTAATAACGTTAAGTCTCTCGCCCTTATCGTTTTCGCTCCAGAATTGACCGCCGCCGGCACCGCAGCAGGTGGTGTTGCATCCCCATTCCTTCGGATTAACGTAATCAAGATTTTTAATCTTATCAATGATGAATCTCGGTGCGTTAATAATTTGGTTGTAGCGTGCCAAATAGCAGGCGTCGTGAATGGCGAATGTTTCTTCCTCTCCGTCATTAACTAAAGGCAGACGGCCTGCGTCCAGCTGTTCGGCAATGAATCTGACATGAGAGATAACGTTGAATTTTCCGCCTTCGTAATCCGGGAAGTCGTTCTTCAAGGTGTTGAAGCAGTGAGGACAGTGAGCAACAATTCTGCTGAATGTGTACTTTCTCAGATTTTCTATGTTCATCAAAGTCTGGCATTCAAACAAATACTCTTCGCCGACTCTTCGAGCTAATTCTGCGTTGCAGGATTCTTCCTGCATAACGGCAAAACTTAATCCGGAAGCTTTCAGAATCTTGATCATTGCTTTGGCAATCTTCTGATTGCGTTTGTCATAGGAAGCGGAACATCCAACCCAGTAAAGTAGGTCATAGTGTTCTCCTTCCTTAGCAAACGGGACGTCAAGACCCTCGGCCCATTTGAATCTTTCATCCGGATCCAGCCCCCATGGATTGCCGACACTCGAAATATTCTGCAGAGTCTTGGCAACGCCCGGCGCGAAATGTCCTTCTTCCATTGCAATGGAACGTCTCATCTGCATAATCGCACCGCCGATTTCAATCCTCGAAGGACATTGTTCAACACAAGCCCCGCAGGTTGTACATGCCAACAAAGCATCTTTAGAAACGGCGTTTCCGATAAGCGGTTCGTCAATCGTCTTGTAGTCCCCATGCATTGTCTTTTTAAGCGAAAGTATTATTTCGCGGGGATCCAAAGGTCCGCCGGCACGGTTGACGGGACAAACCGCTGTGCAGCGTCCGCATTCGGTACAAGCATCAAAATTCAAACGGAACTGCCAATTAAATTGGTTGAATTTGGAAATTCCGAAGCTTTCCTGTTCTTCAATTTCGGCAATTCTTGGGATATTGCCTCTCGGCTTTGTTTTTTGCCAATAAATACTCGTCGGAGACTTGTACATATGAGCAAAATAGGTGCTTGGGATCAAGGCAACAAAAATCAAAGCGATAATGCCGTGGAATAACCAAAGAATGAAATGCTGGGAATGAAGCTGTTCTTGGCTCATGCCGGAATAAAAGACGGTAGCTAGGAAGTTCCCGACAGGAGAATAAACCGCATATTCAGGTTTTTCAGCAGCCAGACGGAGAGCCTCTACAATGTATCCGGTGATGATAATAAGTGCCAAAGATCCTAAGATCATCAGAAAACGGCCGGACTTTTCAAATTGTTTTCCGCCTTTAACAAAACGGCGGTAGAAGGCCATTCCGAGACCGATCAGGCAGACCACACCGGCAATATCAAGAACAAACTTGTAGAAATAGTAAGTTCCTCCGGCTAGGAACTGCTGACCGAATATTAACTTTCCGATATCCCAGTCTAAAACTGCAATGACGGTACCGAAGAATAAAAAGACAAAACCCCAGAAAATCCAGAAATGAAGCCAGCTTCCGAGAGGTTTGCGGGTAATTCTCTTTTGTCTCAGAGCTTCGGTTTTGATAAAACCCCAACGTCTCTTAGTTTCTGGATCCACGGCAAACGGCTTGCCTGCTTTCCATAGAAGATAAGACTTATAGATGCCCAGCCCGCAGATGACGCAGGCGGTGAGACCAAGAACATAAATGGCGATAATGGCCCATACGGGGATATTCCAAAATCCAGGGCGGGTTACGATATCCATGACTTTTTCCGGATTAAAGTTTAATGTAAGTCAGTTTATTATTAATTTTGATGCCGGACTGAAAAAGTTCCGGTTTTTCTATTGACATGTAAATAGGTTCAAAGCTGATTTCTGGCACAACGGAAGCTTTTCTAGCCAAAGAAATATGAGGCCGAAGAGGTTTGTCATCAAAAGAGAAACCGTTTTGACGAAGAAGTCTTCTAACTTTTTCACCCAAGGCTTCGATAGCAGGAGAGAAAGGGCCGGCAGCATAAACGATCTTATGTGTCGAGAATGCACCAAGCCGGTTAATTTCCCAAAAACTCTCAGCTTCCCACTTAAAAGAAAGAAGATCTTTAATCTCATTGACCCTTGAGGTGTCTGTTTCACCGATATAAGCCAAAGTAATATGGTAATTAAACGGTGAAATCAGACGAGCCTTAGGATTTACCTCGGCAATCTCCTCTCCGAATTTAGCTAGCCTTTCCTGAACCTCTATGGGGCAGGGGATGGCGATGAAGGTTCGGATACTGGGCATGATGTTTGATGGTTAGCTCTCCATTGAGCAATTGCCTGAACGCAATCGGCCACTAACTCCGGACCTTCAAAAATAAAGCCGGTGTAGAGCTGAACAATTGAAGCTCCCGCTTCCATTTTTTCAACGGCATCCGAGGCGCTCATTACGCCGCCGCTAGCAATAATCGGAAGAGCACCTTTGAGATGCTCGGACGCCAGACGCGTAACTTCTGTAGATCTTTCCATCAGAGGACGGCCGGACAAACCACCCGGTTCTTTTTCCAGCGGATGACCAAGGATGGCTTCTCTGGAAATAGTGGTGTTGGTACAGATAACGCCGTCCATTCCATTTTCAACAATCACATCCAAAGCTTTTTTAATCCCGTCGTCAGAAAGATCCGGAGCGAGTTTTACAGCGATAGGGACGTAATGATCTTTATTAGCTGCCTGTAGCTCTTTTCTCTTCGCTGCAATAGCAGCTAAAAGCTTATTCAGTTCTTCCTCAGCCTGTAAATCTCGCAAATTCGGAGTATTCGGAGAGGAAATATTGATAGCAATGTAATCACCTGACATGTAGAGGCGATCCATACACTTCATGTAATCGTCGATAGCTAAGTCGTTAGGAGTTACTTTGTTTTTGCCGATATTGACGCCTAAAATTCCGCCGCGGTTACGGAAAGCGCGGGCACTCTGTAGGTTTTTCGCAACCTGAATGGCGCCGACGTTATTAAATCCCATTCTGTTAAGAATGGCATCGTCCTCGACAAGACGGAAGCATCTTGGTTTCGGATTACCGGGTTGGCCTTTCGGTGTCACGGTACCAATCTCAACGCTTCCGAATCCTAATGCTCCGAAAGCTGTCACATGTTCTCCGTCCTTATCCATACCGGCGGCAAGTCCAATACAGTTAGGAAATCTTAGTCCCATGACATTAATGGGATCTTCAGGAACCGGACGTGTTACGAGCTTGTGAACTCCAAGCTGTGTAATCCAGTCCAGATTGGACATAATAATATGGTGCGCTTGTTCAGGAGTAAATCTGAAAAGGGCTGTCTTCGCCAGTTTATAGAGGGAGTTCATAATCTTCCTTTTCCTGATTTAAATAACTATCGTTGCAATCTTGAAATTCTTTCCATTGTTCCTGTACAAAAACTTCCAAGGGCTGGAATTTTGTTTTGTAACTCATGTTAGGAACATCATCAATCCAAAACCCTAAGTATAAATAGGGCAAGCCTCTCTTTTTCGTTTCTTCGATTTGACGAAGAATGGCATAGGTGCCGGGTGATCGTTTCATCTCCGCCGGATCATAAAAGGTATAAACCGCCGAGAGTCCGTCCGAGAAGATATCCGTAATGGAAACCATCACTAGTTTTCCTAATTTATCTCGGTATTCAAAAAACTCAGTTTCTCCGACGGTATTTACATAATATTTCTGAAAATCGTCTTTCGTCGTTTCTTCCTCTTCTTCGTCACTCTTGTGGCGTACGGAAAGATAGGTTTTTAAAAGTTGGAGATATTCAGCGGTATTCGCCGGCGCTGTAACCGTCATAGAAAGATCTGCGTTTTTCTTTAGACACTTATTAAATGTCCGGTTTGGTTTAAAGTCACCAACCTTAAGCCTGACAGATATACATTTTTCGCAGCCGGGACAATGCGGGCGATAAAGATTTACGCCGCTTCTTCGGAATCCGAAGGAAGAAAGAAGAGTGGCACATTGTTTGCCGATTCTCGTACCGGGAGAAGGAATAGCAACGAGAAGGCATTCCGTTCTGCTCTTGTCATAGCTACAGGTAAATTCCCCGGTTGAACCGAGCCATTCGGGAGCAAGACATTCAGGAAGATCTTTATTTTCTTGAGTAAGATCGCTCATAACACCTTCTCCAAAAGATCGTTTAATGGCACACCGCGATAAGCATCCCAATTGACAGGCTGCAAAGAGCAATATTCTTTGAGATGCTTCTTAAATTCTGAAAGAGGAATAGGGAAGGCTCCCAGACTTTTTAAATGCGAGGTTTCCTGCTGGCAATCAATCCAAGGAATATCTTCTTTCATACAAATACTCACTAAAAGAGAAAGAGCAACCTTGGAAAGATCGCTTTCTTTAGAGAACATTGATTCCCCGTAGAACATCCTTCCGAGACTAACCCCATAAAGTCCGCCCAATAGTTCTTGATTAATCAGTACTTCCACGGAATGAACCAAATTTCGCTCGGCAAGAGCCAGATAGCTTTGCAGGATTTCATCCGTAATCCAAGTTCCGTCCTGACCTTTTCTTGGCTGAGCACAAGATTCAATAACTTTTTTCGTGCACGAATCAAGCTTCAAAACAATTTCTTTATCTTCATATTTAAATTGAAGAGCTCTCTTGAGTCTTTTCTTTAGGGAATGGCTGACTTTAAAGTTTTTAGTTTGTAAAACCATTCGAGGGTCTGTCATCCACCAGAACACAGGCTGTCCTTCCTCATACCAAGGAAAAATCCCTTGAGAGTATGCAATTGGCAGTCTTTCCCACTCCAGATGGCGCGTTACGCAAACTATTTCATCCGGCAACCCGAAACCCAACGGAAGTTCGGGAAAAGCTTCTCCGGGCTCAAAAGTAAAAAGATTTGTTCGGTCGAATCTCAATTATTCTTTCCCCGGTTTTTCTTTGATTTCGTAATGAAATCCGATAGAGCCTTTCTTGAGATCGGAGAAATAACATTTCAACGCTCTTTTAACGGAATTAAAAGCTATTTTGTCCCAGGGAATTTCTTCTTCGGAAAAGAATCTTTGTTCTAAAGTTTCCGGACCCGGTTTGCAGTCAGGATTGACAACGTCACCAATGAAATAAATATGTGTCCCCGAAGCAAACGGAACATCTAAAAGCATAAAAGGGCGCACGTTTGTTAACTCTGCTCCTGCTTCCTCTTTGGTTTCACGGAGAGCTCCGGCCATCGTGCCTTCCTTCATTTCTTGATGGCCGGCAGGCAGATTCCATTTTCCGAAACAAGGATCAATCGCCCGGCGGCACAAGAGGACTTTCCCGTCATAGACAGGCACGGTGCCAACGATATTATGAGGATTTTCATAATGAATTTGGCCGCACTTGGTGCAGACGTGCCTCTGCCTCGTGTCTCCCTCCGGAATTTTGATTTCCAGAGGAGCACCGCACGCGGAACAAAACTTTAATTCAGATTCTTCGCTCATTTTTTATGGCCTTACTCTCCCAATGCTACCGGGTTAGTCTTAAATAGCAACTCAATAACATCATATAAGTTTTTAGCCAAATTACGGGAGATTGCGTTGTCATTCATGATCGAAGTAGCAACAGAATCTGAAATACAGTGGTTACGAATTAAGGTATCCAAAGAGCTTGAAGAAACAACATCGAATTTTTCGCTGTTTTCTAAAATTTCACGCTGAATCTGATCAATTTCCTCTATTGTCGTAGCCTGAGTAATGGAATGAACATTACGCAACAGTCTCAATAGATTTCTGCGCATGGCTGCATATTCTGCACGTATGTAGCCGTTGTTCGAGAAACCGAATTTGTTGATATTGGTTTGAAGTTGACTGGCTTCTTTAACGGCTGAAGCCATATAAAGGTTTGCGCGTCTGATATCCATAAAGATAGTATTTCTTTCCGGAGTCGAAGCCTCATAGCCGGCTCTTACGGCAAATTCAATAATGCTGGAGTACAAACCTTTAAATTCCTTGTGATATGCCGCGTCAAACTCAAAGTCATTCGGCTGATTCCTCTGAGAAAGAACCGTAGGGATTTCTTCTTGAGACTGGACATCTTCCGGCTGGAAACTAATCACTTTAGCGATTAAGCCCAGCGTACCTTCTAAAAGACGAATACTTTCTAATGTCACCGACTGAAGAGCACTGTCACTGAACTGTAAGACCTCATCACTGAGGAACATCGGTTTGACTTCATCATCTTTACTTTCTGAGGGCTTAACGTACTTATTAAGAAAGTTTTCCATCTGAGAAATAAACGGATAAAGAACGATGACGCCTATAACGTTAAACAGCGTTGTGAACATGGCGAGTTTTAAGACATAATCATTCTCAGCGATACCTACCCAAGCACAAAGATAGTCCACAGCTATTAAATACAGCTTGAAGAACACAATAGCCATTAAAGCTGCAAAACAGTTAAAAAACACATGGGTTACCGTAATCTTCTTTCCTTCAATATTGGAATTGATGGAGCCGATTACGGCCATAATGGTAGATCCGACGTTTGCCCCGATAGCTACACCAATAGCGTTTTCATAAGATACTTGTCCGACGGCTAAGGCAGCTAACGCTAAAGTTAAGGTTGCATGGGAAGACTGAGTAATAACCGTGACGCCGAAGCCAATCAAGGTATAAAGAAGAAGCCCGGCGAGACCCTCCATCTGAAATTGAGAGATATCAAAGGTGTCTTTGAAGTTCTCAAAACCTTCTTTCATATAGGAAATGCCCAAGAACAGAAGGCCGAGAGATAAGAGAAAAAGGCCAAATCCTTTAATTTTCTTGTTTTTACTGATAAAAAATCCCAAGCCGAAGATAATCAAGGGCATGGCATATAAAGAAATCTTCGTTTTTAAACCGAAGTAGCCGACAAGCCAAGCAGAACCTGCGGTAGATAAATTGATGCCGTAGACCATGGCAATGCCGGACTGCAAGGCCATTAATCCCGCACTCAAGAAAGAAATCGCTATAACCGTAGCCAGCCCGCTAGACTGCACCAAAGAACTGACTGTAAAACCGAATAAGAACGACTTGTAATTCGTATTAGCAACTTTATCTAAGAAAACATCCAAAACACCACCGGAAAGGATCTTGAAACTCTCCTGAAGCAGCATCATGGCAAACAAAAATAGACAGACTCCTGCACATAAAGTTAAAAGGCTGACGTTTTGGATAAGAACTATGAGCAGGCCGACACAAACGAAAAATCCGAAAAGAGGCTTCCCATAGGCCAAGAATGTCTTATTAAATTGTTTATGGAGTGAGGCTAATGACATGTAACTACTCGTTTTTATTTTATTTATCAATTAGTAAGCGATGAATTATATAGTGATTGCTTATGCTTATAGCACTATTAATCTACGACTGAAGAGGTAAAAGATTCTGGCAACCACTAAGAAAGACCTCTGAAGGAGGGACAGATAAAGGGGTGATTTAAATTGGATAAAATAAAACTGAACGGCCTTCGCGGTTCAGTGATGTACATTTGCTATTGAAATTGGTAGCGGGGGCAGGATTTGAACCTACGACCTTCGGGTTATGAGCCCGACGAGCTACCAGACTGCTCCACCCCGCAGCAAATGTCGAGTGCTTGTCTTAAGCTGGTGCGAATATTAGCACCGATTTTTTAAGCTTGCAAGTTGTTGCAGCAGAGACAAGACTAAAAGTGTAATTTTATCAGCTTTTGATTTAAAGTAACTTATTATTTTTTAAATAAATTTAAAAGAATTTCCAAATAATGTTAAGAAATGTTTATCAGACCGACCCGTAAAACACCGTTCTTTAGGACGGTGATATAAGGGCCAAATCTAAAATTTTTTCAGTCAGGCGTATTCTGCTGTTCAATGTTCTGGTTGATAATCGAAGTAGGGGAGCCTCCACAACTTGCGATGAAATATGAGGGCGACCAGAGAGCATCCCCCCATAACATGCTAGGAATGGAGGGATATTTCTTTTTTCGAATAAGACGGCCCGATACTCCTTTCAGAGAATTGACTGAACGAGATATAGAGACTTTAGGTGGGTAAGTAATTAACAAATGAACATGATATTTTTCGCCATCAAACTCTACTAAGTCAGCTTCAAAATCATTACAAACTGAGGGAAAAATTATTTTCAGTGCGTCCAATATCTGTTTGGTAAATACGTATCGTGTGTACTTAGTGGCAAAGA
>NZ_BAAGDP010000032.1:0-21950 GCF_054660695.1 Turicimonas sp. TL08 | reverse complement strand
TGTGAAATGAACGGTGCAGTAAGGCCGTTGTCAGCAGGAACCCAACGAGACCTTCTACAACAATAGGCTACGGCTGTTGTAGTGGTGGTAGGGAATCCTCTTCGTTCACGAAGAGGAGGATGTCAATCTTCAACGAATGACTGGTTTCCTTGAGATTTCCAAAAATCTGTTACTCGCATAACTTCTTTCATTGACACATTTGCACCTTGAACACGGAGAAGAGGCAGGCCACAGATAGAGTACAGCATATCGTTAGGCCTGGATAATTTTTCAGCACCCACTTCTCCCAATATCTCTTTGGATTCTGCAGGCCCACATGTCTGAAAACATAGAATTGTTCGGCAGTACGATTTGATCGAAAAAGGAATCACATCCTCATTCATACGCTGCGTAGCCAAAATTACATGCACGCCCACTGCCGCGCCTACCTTCATAATTTTTGAAAGTAAGTCCTTAACTTTTTTATCGTAGAGAAGAACCAAATCTCCAAAATCATCAATAACAATGACGATATTTGGCAAAGGCTGAGGTTTATTTAGCCGATTATCTATGGAGGCCTCTCTCGAACATGATCTAATCAGCTGTTCATTCAGAGAGGTGAGGCTATCTACACCTAATCTATGCATCAGGTTTTCTCTTCTCTCTATTTCAGAGACAGCCCATGACAGAGAGCGCATAGCTTCTTCTAATCCGTCAGACAAAGGCTGGCAAAGATGAGGAATGCCTTTGAAATACACATATTCAACGATCCTGGTATCGATGATGATTAGTCTGAGATTTTCCGGTGTATGCCTAAACAACATCGAAAGCAACATTGCGTGAATCGCAACTGTGCTTTCCCATCCTGCTCGGCCATGAATTAAAACATGAGAAGACTCGCTCAAATCAAACACCACAGGCTCACCTCTGGTATCTTTGCCAAGCACAACCGCCAAACCGGAGGAACTTTGTTTTGTAAACGCTTTACTTTCAATGAGCGATTGGAGGTAGACGAGCTGTGAAGAAGGCTTATCTTTGGGAATTTCTAGAATCATGCTCTCCTCAGCATCGGCTTCTTTGATGAATCTGTATGTAGAATTTCTGAAACACGCCATCACCGCTCTTTTTAATACGCGAATGGTCGCCGATTCAAGTCCGGCAGGCAACCTTATTTCGTAGGAAATCGTAGACGGTCCACATCCAAAGAAAGACACTTGAGCTCTTAAAGTTTTACTTCTCAAAAATTCTTCTAACCGCTGAGCCTCCTTCACATACTCTGAAGTATCTATCTTCTCTTCTTCAAAAGGAGGTGAATCTAGCAAAGAGGTTTCTGGGAGGAGGTATTGAGAATGTTTCTCTTCCAATGAAAAGCTTTGTTCTCTTCTTCCCACAAGCCTTGCTATTGAGGAGTTTTCTGTGAGTTTCTCTACACTTTGACAGGACACCTCCTCGGGTTTCCCAGTTAAAAGAGCACTTCTGAGAGGAATTTCAGAGTTAGAAGAATTGTTTGGTGTCATAGATGCCCCTTTTTTGAAAACTTCTTTGATGAAGAGACAATGTAAAAGATTAGGCGTCTGAATGTGACGCAGAAAAAGACGTTACTGCGAGCTTAGATTTTCGCTTGCTTAAGATTTTCTCAAGTCGTTTATTATCCGGCTCCGTAATTTAATGATCGACCGTAACGACCGTCAGCTTGGGTAGTTTTTCTTTCAATCAATGCATTAATTTTTCCCGCAAAAGAGTTCGCGGTAATGTAGCCGTAAACAGTTGTTTGAAACTGCCTGAAATCTTAGTGGACCGAGCTGGCTGCTACGTCATCCGCGAAAAAGAGAGAATCGAAAAGCTATTTTCCTCTGAGCACATTTTCGAGCTGTAGGCTTTAAGAAGCTCTAGGCGAACGCCTGGAAAAAGGTTGACAAATCGCTCATTGTTAATATTTCTTGATATATCAAGATTCTTAGATTCAAAAACGAAATGCAATTCGTTAAAAACTCTTTGAAAGTAAAAGAACAGATGTGGAAATTGGGTGATTTACGCTTTAGCTTTCGACTACCACATCTAAAGACGAAATGCAAAAACACCTCGATGAAAACAGACTCTGAAGATCCCAACTCCAGCTCAATCTATAAATTCGTCAACATAATATCTAAAAACCTCTATATTTTCGTTGGTATAGTTATCCAAAATGTCTATATTTTCGTCACTATAGTTACGATCGAAAGAGAAATCGCTGCTGGCGGCTAGGTCATCCGCAAAAGAGAGGAAATTGAAGAACTATTTTCTTCCGAACAGATTGTTGAGCTCTAGAATTTCAAAAGTTTGTGCTGGCCTGACCAGATGTCAGGCCTATTTACTGCGGTCTTATTTGTTGATAACCTTTCTGTAAAAACTTGGACTCTGAAGAGGTTTTCTTCCTATTGCTTTCAGAAGGAAGAAAATAAGAATAAAGTGTCAATGAGACTACACAAAAGGAAAGGTTATGATGGATCAAAAAATGCTCGATGCTCTGCCCCTCGGCGTTTCATCGTTTAGCCTCCTCAGACGCTTGAACCGAATCTATGTTGATAAAACAGATTTAATCTACCGCTTAGCCTCAGGTAGGAAAAAGCTGTTTCTTACTCGACCTCGTCGATTCGGAAAATCTTTGTTGGTCTCAACGTTCGAGTCTTTATTCAAATATGGGCTTCGAGATTTTAATGAACTAAAAATTGCTGACTTATGGAATGAGGACATCTCGTCCTACAAAGTTATTCACTTGGACTTTTCAGGGCTAAACGGCGCAACTTCCAAAAAAGAATTTTCCTTCATGTTGGGCAAAGCGATTGCGCGATGCCTTGAGGAAACTGAATCCGGTTATTCGGGAGCAGAACCTGAAGATTTCGATCTTTGGCTGAGGAAACAAAAAGACCTTTCTGTTGTCCTCCTGATCGATGAATACGACTCTCCTCTCACAGCCGTTTTAGATCGTCCGGAACTCTTCTGTGAAATAAGAGATGTTCTGGCTAATTTTTACTCATACTTGAAAACTAACGATCGTGTATTCCGTTTTGTATTCATCACCGGCATAACGAAATTCAGTAACCTCAATATCTTCTCTCAATTAAATGATCTGGAAGACATTACGCTCAATCCATATTTTGGAGGCCTGCTCGGTTATACCCATTCCGAAATAAAAACATACTTTGGAGAATATATACGGAATGCGGCTTTGGAGCTTGGCTTTAGTGAAGCCTCTCTTTTCAATCAGCTGATAAAAAACTATGACGGTTTTTGTTTTGAGAGAACTGCTCAGATTCAGGTTTTTGCTCCATGGTCAATAATGTCTTTTTTTCAATATCCGTCCTTAGGGTTCCTGAATTATTGGTTTGAGAGCGGCGGAAAGCCTGCAGTATTGTTAAGGTATTTCAAATCTCATTCACTGCGGAGGCCGGAAGAATATGGAAAAGACAAAACTCTTTCATTGTCTGAACTCGCGGGATCGTCAGACATGGGAGCGATTTCTGATTTAGCATTATTAACTCAGACAGGATACTTAACCATCAAAGACGTTAAGTATGGTGTTGCTCACTTGGGATATCCAAATGCAGAAGTTCGCACTGCGATGGCAAATCTGTATTTGGAGTCTCTCCTTAAAGGTCGATTAGCGGGACAAGTCGGTGCCGGTGAAATTGTTGAAGTACTTACACATGAATCTCCCGAATCTCTTTTTCATATCCTCAATAGGCTATTTGCATCAATCGATTATCAGAATTATCCGGTCAAAGATGAAGCGAGTCTGCGAGGATTTGTGCAAGTGTATTTCTCAGGTGCCGGTCTGAATCCTCATGTGGAGCATCACAGTTCTCATGGCAGGAGTGATTTAGAGGTAAAAACCGGAAATCGTCAGTGGATTTTAGAGTTTAAGTTGGCCGAAGACGATTGATCCGAAACCAAACGATTGGAAGAAGCCTTAATACAGTTGAGAAAATACGGGCAAGATAGCTCCTCAAAAGAAGTTTTAAAAGTAGCCCTAATCTTTTCAAAAGAAAAGAGAACATTTGTGAAATGGAAGGCTTTAAATTCAAACGAATGACTTTAAGCCTCTTTTCTCTTGCTCATAGATTTGCGGGAAACGGCGTCATGGAAGCCTACGCCGTTTTCTACGAAAAAGAAAAAATTGCTCCCGGCGTTTCATTTTCATCCGTGGAGGTAAACGCCAGACTTAGTAACTTTTGCCTTTTCAAAAGCAATTAATAGATCAAAACCTTCGAAACAAATACTTTCTCTCGTGGCTTCCAGAAGTCGAGCGCTCCCAACACTTCATTCATTGACCCACATCCTCGTGATAAACGGGAAAGCGCCATGCTAGAAAGAACTGACGGCACATCGTACGAGTCCACTGTCTTTTCGTGGCTCTACCGCCCAGTATTTCTTTAAACTGACCTTGCCCTTCCGTCTTTTTCTCCAGTTCGAACCATTAATGATTTGTATTTCTTGAACCAATCTCCGTTCTTGGAGAAACCAACAGAAGGAAGGAGTCTTGGAAAGTTACTGTGCGCTAAGGTTCTCGCTAAGCGTGAAGATTTCTTCAAGCTGTTTATTATCCAGCTCCGTAATCCAATGCTCGCCTGTGGCGACCGTCATTTCCGCAAGCGCCTTTTTACTTTCAATCAAAGCATTAATTTTTTCCTCAAAAGAGTTCGCGGTAATGAAGCGGTAAACGGTTACGTTCTTCTTTTGTCCAATGCGATAAGCTCGGTCTGTCGCTTGATTTTCAACAGCCGGGTTCCACCATAGATCAAAATAAATTACAGCAGAAGCCGCTGTGAGATTGAGACCGGTGCCAGCTGCCTTCAATGACAAGATCATCATGCGGCGGCTGCGATCGTTTTGGAAAGAATCTACCAATTCTTGGCGCTGCTTCACGCTTAATCCGCCATGAATAAATTGAGGTTCCTCTCCGTAACGATCTTTCAGCCATTGCTCGAGCAGATGTCCCATTTGCCGGAACTGAGTGAAGATGAGAACCTTTTTATCTGCCTCAAACAAATCGTCCAGTATCGCGAATAATCTCTCCATTTTCCCAGAATACTCCGGACCTTTGAAAGGAGAAGACTTTTCAAATTGGATCGGTGCATTGCAAATTTGCTTGAGTTGCATAATCATCTGAATCACGAGAGCAGAGCGTTCAAACCGGTCCATGCCTTCGTTAATTAATGCCAGATTTTTATCTACGGTTTCTTGATAAAGAGCAGCCTGTTCAGGTGTGAGTACGCAATAATCTTCTTTGACGATTTTGTCGGGAAGATCTTTGATGATACTTTTATCTGACTTCAGGCGCCGCAAGATGAACGGCTCGGTAAGCCTCTTAAACTGATCTGCTACGGCCTGGTTATGGCTCACTTCAATAGGATCGGCATATTCTTTCTTGAATTTGCGCTCAACGCCAAGTAAACCCGGGTTGGCGGCTTCCATGATGGCCCAATACTCAAGAAGACGATTTTCAACCGGCGTACCGCTCATCGCAATACAGTGATCCGCCTTCAAACCGCGCACCGTCTTCCAAGTCGAAGTTTTGTGATTCTTTATGGCTTGCGCCTCATCTAACACTAAAAGCTTAAATTCTTTTTTCTTAATCTCCGGTGCTCTTCTGAGCGTTCCATATGTGGTCAAAATCACATCGGCATCTTCCTGAAAAACCCGTTGGGGACCATAAAAAGGAAGAATCTTTAGTTGAGGAGTGAACTTTTGGGCTTCTCTGATCCAGTTTGTCAGCAGCGTGGTGGGAACTACTACAAGTGCAGGCCTATTTTTGAACTCATCTCTTGAGCGCATGCTTTCCAAAACCGACAACACCTGCAGCGTCTTTCCTAAGCCCATATCATCAGCAAGAATAGAGCCGACGCCGATCTTCATATTTCGGAGCATCCAACGATAGCCTCTTTCCTGATAGTCGCGCAGCTTAGCGTTTATCGTGGTTGAGAGAGGAGCTTCCGAATCTTTGAACAGTTTAGCCAAGGCTTTTTTGACAGATTCTCCCAGCACAACATCAGAATCTTCCGTGTGTCCTGAAAGGACTGCACGAATTAAGCCCATGGTATTGAGATCGGCATTCTTCCCGGCAAGCTTCTTCTTGATTTGTGCAATTTGCACCGGATCCACAAATAAGAATTCGTCATGAAATCGAACGATCTTACCTGCCTGCTTAAAAAGTTCGGATTCTTCTTGTTGAGAAATTTTCCGATTTCCGACGGCCATCTTCCAATCGAAATCCAACAAAGAAGCCAATCCCAGCAATCCAGTACTTTCTTCCCACTCTTCAGGAAGCTCAAGTTCAAGTTTAACGGCAGGTTTCAGAAGTGTCTGAAGTGACTTCGGAAGCACCAAAGAAACGCCGAGAAGAGAAAGCGCAGGCAACGAGTCAAAAACAAGCGGCGTCAGCTCTTCCATCGTCAGTTGAGTCTGTGCGCTTGTATCTCTCAACAAAGCATAAAGTTCGGGACAGTGATCGGACAACTTAGAAGAAATCTTCATAGCGTCAAACTTATATTGTCCAAGTTCTTCTTTCGTCATGAAGTCCTTGAAAGTGAAGTAATCAAGGCTTTTCTGCCGTCCTTTCGATTGCTCTAGATTGAAACCTAACTCAATCGAAATCGATCTTTCGAAAGCTTCTTTCGTTGTTTCCGCTTTATTTTCGTCTGCGATTAGATCTTTAATGGTGAGTACGGGCCGAAGTTCTTCGCGAGCGATGGTCAAAGAACTTAACCAGTCCGTAAGCCGAAGTCGAGAAGCTGACGCCTCCGGATCGTCTTCCACATCAATAAATTCGCCGCCGAACAACGCCGCTTGTTCGTAAATGTCTTTACCGGTGCCGCTTAAAGTGGAAAAGGCCTTTTCAATATAGCTTTGAATGAAGCCTCCAAGAACAATTTCACCAAGGACTTGGTTGTCAACTGCCTCAGGTGCTTTGAGGATTTCGAACTCTTTCGGATCTAAACCTTTGAGCAAGAAGCCAAGGCGACCCACTAGCTCGCCGATCATTTGTTCGGATACGGCCGGGACCCATTTCACTGCAAAACATTCCGGAACCGGCTGATAGATCGTAGGAACAATGGCGCCCGCAGCCACCAGCTTAGAGGCAATCATCCATGCGTCGTAAAGTGCCTCTATGGTCTCCGGTGTAGAAGAAAGCCGCTTATGGTTTAGAAAACCGGAAAACATTTCGTGGTAATACACCTGAGTGCCGTCTTCGCGTTTGGCTCCCACATATCTTTGAACAAGACCTTTTTTCCCAAGGTCATATTCTTGCCAAGACAGTGCTTCGCTCACGCGCGTTTGACCCCACGTATTGACGCAAATCATTTCGTGCTCACCGGAAAAGGTGGGAGCCGTGCGCTCTGAAATATTCCGAATCTGCTGATCGGCTATTTTGCCGGCTGCACGCATGACTCTTCCTGTCAGGGCTCTTAAATCACCATGAATGTATCCTGCAGGTTTTTCCGGGAGTACTTTGAGGATGGATTCCGGATCAAAATTAAACTTGGCAAATGTAAGCTTGTTTAGATTCTCAAGCCAACTTGCTCTGCCTTCCGGCGTAGAGACATCGAAGGCGTCTGTTTTTTGAGCTTGTTCAATTGGATTTTGCCGGGTCAAAAGGTTTTGCCAGCTCGGAAGTTCAGCTTTTTTAGCGCGCTTTATGTGGACCCCTTCTTTTTCCAATTCTTTAATCAGATCGATTCCGCGGAGTGTAAAAAGAATGAAAGGATTGCTATCGATTTCCTTACTCAGAACATACATGACGGCTGCTATATGTTTACACGGCACCGCATAGTCCGGGCAGCTGCACTCCATTTCTAAGTCATGCCAGCTCGTCGGAAACAAGTGAATACCCAGCTTTTCACAGAAGTTCAAAACTTCCGGATCCAGTTGTCTGAAAGCCAGTTTGACCAACACAAGAGGAGAGTTAGCGATTTGTTTAATCAGTTTTTTAACTTGATTTTCTGAAAAGGACGGCAATTTGATGCGAACGCGATAATACGGATCATAATGGCCTTTTACGCGTGCCTTGATGACTCTTCTGGCGGGATCTATTTTGAAGGAGAGGACTTTGCCGGTATTAGCGTAGCTTTTACCTCTGGGAATTCTGTTCTCGTAGTCAATGTTGCTTAAAGCAGAGAGCCATTATTTCCCCCACCAAGTCGTGCCGTATTCGGTTCTAGCCATGATCGATTTTCACAGTGCAAAAGTTTGTCTGTGATTTTGACATCAAAAATGGACAGGTAGAGACTTTTAGCGAAGAAGTCCTGGAAATAGTCTCTTTCTTGGTTTTAGCCGCTGCCAATTCCAAGAGAGGATACGAGAGAGACGAATCTCAGCAATGCGATTTCCAAAAATCAGTCACTCGAATAACCTCATTCATTGACACACGTGCACCTTGAACACGGAGAAGCGGCAAACCAAGAATACAGCAAAGCATATCGCCAGGCCTGGATAATTTCTCAGTACTATTTCTTCCCAATATTTCTTTAGCGGTGGAAGAACCAGGTCCCTGAAAGCAAATAATCGAGTAACAGCAGGATCTTATAGAAAAAGGAATCTCTTTCCGATTGATAATCGACGTGGTCAAAATAACTTGAACTCCCACCCAACTACCTCTTATCATAATTTTTACGAGCAATTCCTCAGCTTCTTTTCCGTAAAAATGAAGCAAATCGGAAAATTCATCAATGACTACAACTATATCCGGAAGAATCTCGTGTGTACCTGGCGGGAGCTTGATTGGTTTTCCACGCCGATAACGCCTGAACATTCGTTTATGCAGAATTCTCAGTGTATGCATATCTAAAGCATTTTCCGAATTTCCCCTTCTCTCTATTTCAGAAGCCAGCCAAGCCAGAGAACGCATAGCACTATCTACGCCGGCGCATACCGGTTGGCAAAGATGAGGAATGCCTTCGAAATCGGCATATTCAACAATTTTGGTATCAACAATGATTAATCTGAGGTGCTCAGGTGTATTGGTACACAACATTGAAAGCAGCATCGCACGAATGGCAACTGACTTTCCGGAGGCTACCGGACCGTGAACCAAAACATGAGGAGAGAGGCTCAAATCAAATACTGCCGTCTCACCGTTTGCATTTTTTCCAAATGCAGCCGCCAAACCCGTGGAACTACACTTGGCAAATCCCTTACTATCAATCAAGGACTTTAGATAGACCGGTTGAGCAAGAGAAAGTTTTTTCGGCACCTCTAAAATCATGCATTCTTCGGTTTCAAGTTCCTTAATGAAGCGGTACGGAGAATATTGAAAGCTTGACATTATCTCTCTTTTGAATCTTCGAACATGCCATGAATCGAGTCCATCAGGAAGTCCTATCTCGTAGAGGACTGTGGACGTGAAAGTTCCTAATAAAGACACTTTCACATTAATAGTTTTACGCTTTAACCACGCTTCCAATCGTTGAGCCTCTTTTGCGTATTCTGAAATATCGATATCCACTTCATCACAAGGAGGAGAATCAAGCAAAGACGCTGGAGGCAGGAGGTACAGAGGAGCTGGATCTTCCGATGAGTAAATTCCACCCACCCATCCCACAGAGCGAGCTACAGAGGAATTTCGTATGGTTCCCTCCAAGCTTTGGGTGGAATTCCCCTCGGAATTTTCAATTAAAGGAGTTATCCCAGCAGGGGTCTCAGAGTTAGAAAAATTGTTTTGTGTCATGAGCGCCTCCTTTTCTTGGGAACTTCTTCAATGAAGATAATTTAACCAATTAAGCGTCAAAATATGGCGCATACACGAAAGAGAAGATCCAAGACGTAAATGCCTAAAGTCAATAAAGAAAAAGCCCGGTAAACCGAGCTCTATAAGTTTTTCTCAGGAGAGGCATTCTGAAGTTCAATAGATTCCTCTCCGAGAAAAATATCTAATTTTTAAAAAGCTAAACTCCGTTGACACGCTTAATGAAATTTACGTACACGCCTAAACCAACAGGTAAAGATTGTTCATCTTGGATACAAAAATCAGCTCTGTGGTGTCCGGGATGGTTGCAACCGTAGTAGAAGAAGGCCGCCTTCCCACCATGCTGCTGAACTCTGCGAATCAGAACAGTACAGTCTTCGCTGCCTACCTTTGAATTGGTGTCATACACCTTCGTTACGCCCTCAGTCTCGCTAGCAGCAGCTTTTACGAGATTTATGGCTTCTTCATCTCCTTTGTACGTTACTGCTTCACCCATTCTAGTGAGCTTATATTTAACGCCATAAGCATCTGCCAATCCCTTAACCGCCATTTCAACGTTTTTTGCCATGTAATCGTTGATTTCCGTTGTTTCGCCACGGACTTCAAGTTGGAGGTAGGCATGAGGCGCAATAATATTGCGGCCGGTTCCGGAAATAAGTTTGCCGATCTGAACTCTAGAGATGCCCTGGCTGTGGCCTGGCAAAGAACCAAGAGTCATACAGGTAGCAGCTGCACACATCAGAGCGCTTCGGCCTTTCTCAGGCGATCCGGCTGCAGCTTGAATCCCGTCGTACTCTAAGTCGAATTTTGTGGTAGCCAGATAACCTTGGTGAGAGACTCCTACTTCTCCTAAATGCGCAGAGCATCCTATATGTGCTCCAACAAACCAGTCCACATCGTCAACTATTCCTTTAGCCGCCATTGCCGCTGCCCCTCGGACACCTTCCTCCGCGGGTTGGAATAGAATTTTTATTGTCCCGTTCAGTTCATCTTTGTGAGCAGCCAGCCATGCAGCAACTCCTAACCCAACTGCGGTATGTCCGTCATGGCCGCATGCATGTGAAAATCCGGAATACTCTGAATGATAATTTCCAAGATTGGCTTCATGATTAGGTTCCGTGGTTTCTTCGATCGGTAAGCAATCGATATCAACGCGAATCGCGGTTACCGGTCCCGGCTTACCAGTTTCTAAAACCGCAACTGCCCCCGTGTAGCCGTTTAATTTCTTTAAAAAATCAACAGGAACACCGTGAGAGATTGCCCGCTCTTCGGCTGCTTTTACAATACCTTCATTTCGGCCCATTACTGCCTGAGGCTCAATAATTTCCAATCCAGAAAGTACCTTCAGGCCGAGTTTTTGAAGGCGTTCGATAATATAGTAAGTAGTTTCAAACTCACACCAGCCTTCTTCCGGATGCGCGTGCAGGAATCGACGATCCTGAACCATTTGCGCTTTGAGATCCGTATCTTTCATATCCTATTCTCCTCCTACAACTCGAAGATAAATCCTAATAGGATGACGTTCACGATCATTGGAATAGCCATTCTCTTAGAAACTTCCAAAGGAGATGCCTTAATCATGCCGGCGATGACAAGTGTTGCACCGGCAATAGGAGAACACATGCGGCCTAAAGCTCCGGAAAGAGCAGCTACCACACCGAGATTTGGTACTCTCATACCAAATTCAGCTGCATAGGGAGTAACCGCTTGGTTGAAAGCATGACCGGCAGCGTCACCAGAACCAGTGAGAACTCCCATGATGAACGGTCCGAAATTTGCTGCGTAGGAAGCAATTTCTTTCGAATTCTTCAAAGCTGCAATCAAGGCATCAATGGCTCCCAGCGCTTTTAATCCGCCCACAAAGCAACCGGCTGCAATAATGATACCCATAATGTTTGCATAGCCTTTACCCATACCGCCAAAGAACTCTTTAGTTACCTTTGCAGGATCTGAACGTGTAATCACCAAGGTATAAATGGTCCCATAAATCATGGCCTCAGCCACGCTCATTTTTAAGAAAGGAACGCAAGTAGCACCGAGCATGAGGAGGACGATAGGAACGATAGGCCCAAGTGCATACAGGAAGTTAGGATGTTCCGGCAACTCTCCTCTGCTGTCGCTGGCGACCTCAAAAACGGCATCAGAATCATTCACAGAGCGTTTCTTGTAATCTTTGAAGACAAAGATCATCAGAGTGACCATGATGATGTTTAATGCACAAAGAGTAAGGATTCCAGGAGCAAACTGTACTATCAGATCCATCACTTCCATATTGGAAATTTTTGCGACCCAAACGTTATGACTGGATCCCGGGGAGAGTGCAGAAGGAATAATTGAGCCAAGGATAGCTGCACCAGCAATAGCCGGTTTAAAACCTGCACGAACCATCAGCGGGATCATAGTGGGGCCAAGAGCTGCGGCGCAACCGGCAGCAGACGGAATCGCTACAGCAACACAAGAAGCCATCAGCATGCAGAAAGGAAGAAGGAAAAAGCCTAGTTTTCCCAACGGCTTAACAGCCAATGCAACAAAATGAACATCGCAACGAGTTATAGCGATTACAGCAGCAAACCCCAATGAAGAACAAATTGCCAAGATCAAAGATGCATTGGTCATATTTTTCATCATATTGGCCAATGGAATCTGCGGAGAAAGGCAAAGCAACCCCATCGCCAAGCCCGAAGCAATAAGTACCATTCGGGTTTCGTAACGTTTAATTAGGGCCACTATCGTCAGTATTACGATAACGGCGGCAATAATAAGATGTACTGTCATTATTGTTCTCCAAAGGTTTGGAATCTGGACAAAGGTCCGTAAAGAGCGAGCAGTTTGTTGTATTCCTCTGCTTTATAGAAAAGATCAGGTGAATTAGCGAACACTTTAGCCGCCTCTATGAGGAAGCGAGCACACTCATCAAGATCTGCGACATGAGAAGCTCCGGTAGCACAGCCGGCCACTTTAGTTGCCGTTGTGATGGCCACTCCTACACAGGGAGCTTTAGTTGCGACGCTAGGCTGAAGGATTGAATTGAGATGGAATATACCGTTTCCGTAAGGAGTAATGTCCTGCTGGCTTAACGGCAAAACAAATGGAAGTCTCCCGGTTGCAATCTCCATCAGAGATAAGAGCTGTTCACTAGTCCGAAGAATATAACCTTCCTTTACTGTCGGAGAGATTGCAAAACCCCGTTGATTGACTATGCGGTTGCCTTTGGTCGTATCGACGCAAAAAATTGCGTCCATTGCCGGGTCAACCTCATAAACATTTGCCTCTTCACTGCTGATAGGCGCATCCATGAACAGGACAGACTCATTTTGCCTTGTTGGCGCATTGGGACAAATGTGCGTGGTAATTATTACGTCCTCATCCAGAACGTCTCCTCTGGAACGCATTTGAGAAAGTTTAGCCGCTACTGCTAAAACTGTGAGCGCACCGTCACCATCGCTAGTAAATCCCAATCTTTGAGGACGAGCTCCAAGACCGCCGAGTCTTCCGACAATTCCTAGAGTAGGACAATTCTTTCCTTCCGTTTTTCCATTTCTACCAGGAATTAATACCTTTAGGAAATCAGTGCTGCCTTTCTCGCCGGTTAAGTGGTTGACCCAAATATTATCAGCTCCATAGGACTTTAAATACTCGGCCACAGCTGGTCCGGAAACCTTCGGATCGTCTAGCAAATCCAATATTTCAATGATATGTTTGATACTCACAAAGCTTCCTCCTAAATTCACCCCTATATTAGAAATAAGAAATTTCGGTATCAAACTACATTCCACCCCAAGCCGTTATATTATTCTGTTTTGGAATAATAGATTTAGGTGCAGTCATGTCCCTTCTCAATGAGAATCTTGAAGTATTTCTTGCGGCCAGCGAGGGAAAAAGTCTATCTGAAACTGCCAAACAACTTTCTATGACGCAATCGGCAGTAACAAAGAAGATTCGTAAGCTTGAGGATTCTTTAAACGTAGAACTTTTTGACCGCAGCAAGAGGCCCATTAAGCTCACAAGAGAGGGTGAAATCTTAAAACATCACTCTCTATTGGTAAAACAAACTCTTGAAAGCACAACAAAAGAAATTAAAGAGAATTCTTTCATTCATCCAATTTTTAGAATTGGCGCCATCGAAAGCTTATCCAAGAGTCTTTTGCCTCAGCTTGTTTGCAGTATGCGAAATGAGGCCTCAAAAATCTACTGCACCACGGGAGTATCCCAATCGCTCGTTTATGCACTTGAACGCCGTCAAATTGACTTTGTTTTTATAAGCAGTGCTCTTTCGGAAGTTAAAAACCTTCAAAGATATAAAATTTTTGAAGAGCCTTCCGTCTTATTGGTTCCTTCTTCTTTTACGAAGAACAGATCTCAATCGTGGACATGGGACAAAATAAGATTGTCCGGTCTTCCCTATTTGAAGTATTCCCTTGAAGGAGGAGCGGGTCGAATTAATGATACATATCTTAGCATGCTATATGAAGGAATACCCTCCCAAATAGAGGTTGACTCAAGCAGCACGATGCTAGCTTTAGTTGCTAAAGGAGCGGGCTGGACCATCGCTAGAACCCTTTCTCTGATCCAAAATCCTGAATTAGCAGATTCAATTTCTGTACTACCGCTCCCACCCCCGGCTTTTTCGAGAGTAATTTACTTAGTGGCAAGAAGCGACGAAAACACTGCCCAGACCCAACATCTAGCCAAATTATCCCGTGATATTTTTAAAGAAGAACTCATTCCACAAATCAGAAAATTCTCTCCATGGCTTGATAGTTAATCTGGACATCATTAGCTTGGGGTGCATAAGAACTGCCGATACCACCGAGAGCCTTGCAAAGAAACTTAGATTTTGAACGCAGGAGGAAAAGGACAAGTATTTTCAAGGAAATTCTTTCTGTCCGACCTTCTTAACCAGGTCATTGCTCTCCCCCAAAAAAGTCGAGCTGCATTCTTTCCTAATTCTCATGAGATTCTTTAAAAGTGTCGAAACTGAAAATCCAACGCTCTTACCAAGACGAGCACTAATTTTTCACGACCGGACGGCTTTGTTTTCCAGTTAATTTTTCACAACTTCGACAATCTATCCCATCTAAACTGACGTTCCACTCCAACTCCGGCACTCCCTGTCCTTTCCTGAAATTGGTTTACCCTTTCTCGGTTTAAAAACTGATTTTGGTTGACTACGCCGCCCCTATTCTGCTTTTTGAAGGCTTTAAAAACTAAGAGTGTGCTTACCATCTTATGAAACGTTTCCAGACTGTCTTTACTTTTAGTGTTTTTTGTACTAAGGGGAACTGATAATCTCTTTTTCCACCTAGGGAGCCTAAATGTCAAAAGATCAGCTTAAATCAACTAAATCCGTAGAAAAGTCTCAGCCAGAGCCTTCCAAAATCTATGGCTACATTAGAGTCAGTTCAGACAAACAGACCGTCGAAAATCAACGTTTTGAAATTAATAAGTTTTGCCAGAATGAAAATATTAAAGTGGATGGCTGGATAGAAGAGACAATAAGTGGAACAAAAGCTTATAACAAAAGACAACTTGGTAAGTTACTTCAAAAAATAAGAAAAGACGACATAATCATTTGTGCAGAATTATCTCGGCTTGGTAGAAGTCTTTTTATGATTATGGAGATTTTAAATATCTGTTTATCCAAAGAAGCCAAGGTTTGGACGATAAAAGATAATTATCGTCTTGGTGATGATATTCAGTCCAAAGTGTTGGCTTTTGCTTTTGGCCTTTCTGCTGAAATTGAAAGAAATTTAATTTCTCAAAGAACCAAAGAAGCCCTAGCAAGAAAGAAAGCTGAAGGAGTAATCCTAGGAAGACCAAAAGGTCGGAAAAACTCTCCAGATAGGTACAAACTAAGCAAAAAGAAAAAATTAGTTGAAGAATTATTAAAAGAGGGAATCTCTCAGAGGAAGATAGCAGCTATATGCAAAGTTGATAGAAATACCTTGGCTCGCTTTCTAAAAAATAAATTAATCTAAGGGTTGATTAGGATGCTTCAATTGAGGGTATCTTAACCATGCTCTAAAATGGGTTTCCATTTCAATATCCTCGGGGTACCAGAATGACACTCGACCAAGACTCCTTCATTACTAACAAAGGAAAATTATTAACGGAGATTATTGACGGTATCTTGCCCAAGTCAGATTCTGTGGATATTTTGGTTGGATACTTTTTCTTTTCTGGTTATGAGCGATTAGCCGAAAAACTAAAAGATCACCAGATAAGAATTCTCGTTGGCCTCGACATAGATCAAGACATTTCAAAGGCTGTCAGAATAATCAATACGTTATCGGAAAACAAAAAAAGCTTTGGTCAGTTACGTGAAGAGTTTTACGAGCAGTTCGTTAATATGTTCAACATGTCGAACTTTCTTGATTGTGAAGAAAAATTAAAACCTTTCAAAGCTTTTTGCGAAAAAATTAAAAACGGCACTTTAGAGGTTAGAAAAACTCAAGAGGCATGTCACTCTAAACTTTATATTTTCAACTACAACCCCCTCAACAATGAGAATGGAGAATGCCCCGGCGACGTGATTATGGGGTCGAGCAACCTTTCCTACACTGGCTTAGAAGGAAGACTTGAAATTAATGCTCGTTTCCGAGACAAACATCATCACCAAGACGCGAAACAAATATTTGAATCACTTTGGGCTTCCTCTGTCGAGGTGATAAATTCTAATTTGCTACCGGACTGGGAAGAAAAGGTCATAAAAAAAATCTGGTATGAGAAACTTTTTCCTCCGCACTTAATCTTCTTGAGAGTTCTTCATGAATATTTTGACTCCAAAGAAGACCAGATACTTCTTACCCCTGCCGATCTTACTAATGGGACCTACTCAAACCTTAAATATCAAACAGATGCCGTCCAGCTCGGTATGACATCCTTAAAAAATCACAATGGAGTGATAATTTCGGACGTAGTCGGCTTAGGCAAGTCTGTCATTGCATCCACCATTGCCAGTAATCTCAAGCTGAAAACTATTGTTATTTCTCCCCCGCATTTGGTGAAGCAATGGGAATCCTACAAGACAGACTTCGCTTTTAATGCAACGATCTTCAGTTGCGGAAAGCTATCTGAGGCATTGAATTTCTTTATAGAGAAACACACAAAAGATGAGCAGTTCTTAATCATCATTGATGAAGCCCACAGATTTAGAAATGATTCCACAAAGGACTACTCGATATTGCATGAACTCTGTGCTAACAATAAGGTTATTTTGCTAACAGCTACCCCTTTTAACAACAGACCTGCTGACATCTATTCTTTGGTCAAGCTGTTCCAGCTACCCAACATCTCTACCCTTAAAACGGTAGAAAATCTGGGAGAAACCTTTCGAAGTTTAGTGAGACGATATAAAGAGCTAGAAAAAAATAGTAAAAAGAAAAAGAGTACTGACCAAGAAATACAACTCGAAGCCGAGGAAATCGCAGCTCAAATCCGTTCCATCATCAATCCGTTAGTAGTAAGACGCTCTCGTCTTGACTTGCAGGCAATTCCTGCTTACAAGAAGGATTTGAAAGAACAAGGCTACTCCATAGTAATTCCAGAGGATCCTCTTGAGCTCTATTACCCTATCTCTTCTGACTTCAAAGCCCTCTACTTGAGAACATTAAATAAAATTGCCTCAGAAAATCCAGAGCTGGAAGTTTACAAATCGGCACGTTATCAACCGGCCACTTACATCCTTCCTGAAAAGCAAAAGGAACTCGAACTTCATTTAAAAGAAACTACAGGAATGGATTTCCAGCAACTCCTAGGCGGACAGAGAAACGTTGCAAAATTCATGAGAAGGATGTTAGTCCAGCGTCTTGAAAGTTCCTTATACGCCTTTAAAAAATCCCTTGAGTCAATGATTTCTTCAGCCGAACAGATTCTAAGTTGGGCCCATTCTGTAAAACTAATTCCTATCTATAAACGAGGGGAACTTCCTGATGCTGAGGAGTTCTTTGATATAACTGAGGAAGGGGTTGAAGAAAAGGTGCCCTCTGTAGAAAGCTATAAAAAGAAAGGGCTCTTTACCATTCCTCTCGATTTTTTACACAAGGATTTTTGCAAACATGTAGAAAGCGACATTTCTCTATTAAAGCAAATAAGAAAAGAGTGGTTCGAGGAGACTCAAATCGTAGACCCGAAACTAAAGGAGTTTGCAAGTGTCCTCAGCAAACGAAGGGAGGAGGATCCTGCTCGAAAAATCTTAGTTTTCTCTGCGTTTGCCGACACTGTGAACTACCTAGCATCTGAATTAAAAAAATCTCATGGCCAACTGAAAGTATTAAGTTATACGTCTCAAGATGCTTTCTCAGGGAAAAAAGAGCTTATTCGTGTAAATTTTGATGCCGGGCTGAAAGAGGATTTGCAAAAAGATGACTTTGATATCTTGATTGCAACCGATGCCATTTCGGAAGGATATAACCTTCATCGTGCGGGAACTATTATTAACTATGATATTCCTTATAACCCTACTCGAGTCATTCAGCGCATAGGAAGAATTAACCGCATAAACAAAAAAGTTTTTTCTAAGCTCTATGTTATGAATTATTTTCCCTCCGAAGTGGGAGAAGCAGAGACTAGAACAAAAGAAATATCCACCCTCAAAATGGCAATGATCCATGCAGTCATGGGAGAAGATACTAAGGCATTAACTAAAGAGGAAGAAGTTAGAAGTTTCTTTAAAGAAAAGTATCGTAAAGAATTATCAAAAAACGAGATTCTCTCTTGGGACACTCCCTACCGAGCCATCTTAGAGAAGTTCAGAGGAACGGATATCTATCGGAGTGCTTTATCAATTCCTCTTCGTTCAAGAATTGCTAGAAAAGTAAAGGAAAAGGAGTCAGGAGTTTTAATTTTTGGAAAGAAAGGCACCGATTTTGTCTTTAAATTTTCTACCAGCGACGCTGTCCGAACTTTAGATGCTGAAAAAGCTTTGACCCTCTTTGCATGCTCTATGGATCTTCAAAATTTAGAACCTTCCTATAAGGTCGACGACAAATTTGACGGCCTTTACCAAAAAGGAAAAGAAGAACTCTTCTCCTCCCAAGAAAAAACACGAAGCGATCCAAATATTGCAGAAACACTTAAAAAAATTAGAGTGCTGCAGAGAACAAATACCGGAGACAAATCCTATCTTGACGATCTTCAAGAAGCTTTAAAAACTGGAGGTCTTAGCTCTAGAGAGATAGTTATAATTAAAAACCTATCTCCAAAAGAATTTTCGAAATTGAATCAAATCATCTCTCCTTCTTACTTACTAAGGATCCTGAAAGCTCGAGATTCTGTCGAGGCCGGAGAAGAAACGCTAATCTTAAGTGAACAACTAATTCAAGAAAAATAAAATGGAATTTGATAAACCTTATAAACGAGAAACATTCATCTCTTTTCTTCAGCAATTCCTCCCAGAAGATGCTTCTCTTAAGATTCATAAGAAGATCACACCCTCATTTCAGACCCATTTTGCTTCTTCCGTTACTGATCTAGGAAGTGTTGAGAGTTTAAATTTAAAAATCTATGAGATAAAACATAGATCAGTTCACGATGCTCGAGTCGGATTATCAAAAGATGCCTTCAGGATATTATCAGAGGAAGCGGAGGAACGGGCCTTGGTGATCTTCGTTCCTGAAGATTCCAATGATGTATATCGTTTTTCTTTCATAGAATTGAGCTTAGAGTGTACAGAGAAGGGTTCTCTTCGAACTTCTTACTCTAACCCACGCCGATACTCATACAAACTCGGAACTGGTATCGCGTACCACACTCCCAACAAATACCTTAATCAAGCCGGCCGAGTTTCTTCAGCAGAAGATCTCAAAAAAAGGTTTTCTGTTGAAATCCTCACCAAAGAGTTTTACAGCGAACTCTCGGATTGGTATGCGTGGGCTGTGAAAATTTTAAGATTCCCCAATAATCTAAAAGATAGTCAAGACCAAGAAAAATATAACCATGAGGCAGCCATAAGATTAATTACACGATTAATCTTCGTCTGGTTTTTAAAACAAAGACATTTAGTTCCTAGTGAATTTTTTGATGAAGACTTCCTCTCCGAAAAAATCCTAAAGAACTTTTCACCTAACTTACAAGATTTAGCCGGGAAATCCTGGGACAGTATTTATTACAAAGCCGTCCTTCAGAATTTATTTTTCGCAATGCTTAATTGCCCTCTTACTCAGGAGGGGCAAAACGCTCTAACAGAACGAAGATTCAGGGAAAGTACGCTTAAAGGAGGTGCTCCCAAACCGGACAACGAAAGTTCTAAGATAATGAGACATAAAGATCTTTTCAAGGATCCAGCTGCTTTTCTCCACCTTTCTAACTCTACTGTTCCATTTCTAAACGGCGGATTATTTGATTGCCTAGATGACTCATCATCTGAACTTTATTTAGATGGGTTCTCGGATGATCCAAAAGTCCATTCTGAACTCATTGTGCCGGACTTCCTCTTCTTTGGAGAAGAAGCTGGGAAAAATATTGATCTTTCAGAATGGTACGGAGATTCAAAGAAAAAGAAAGTTTCTGCTCGGGGTCTCATAGATATCCTCAAACGATACAACTTTACAGTCGAAGAAAACACGCCCTTCGACCAAGACATTTCGTTAGATCCGGAGTTGTTAGGCAAGGTATTTGAAAATCTACTTGCTGCTTATAACCCAGAAACACAGGTTTCAGCGCGAAAACAGACAGGATCTTTCTATACCCCGCGAGAAATCGTTCAATTTATGGTCAACGAAAGTCTCATTTCTTACCTTAAGAGGACTGTGGGTGCGGAGTTTGAGTCTGAGTTCAGGAAATTAATTCAAGTTGAAGATTCTGTAATTAATCTCAGTGAACCCCAAAAGAGAGCGATCGTCAAAGCACTCTTTAATTGCAAAGTCTTAGATCCAGCGTGTGGGTCTGGAGCATTTCCAGTTGGGATGCTCCAACAAATGGTCCACATCCTCCAGCAACTAGATCGTTCTAATTCATATTGGAAAAAACTTTTAGTTGAGAAGGCCACCGAAGAGACCTCAAAGGCTTACGAAGTTGATAGGGAAGAAGAGAGGAGAGAGCTCCTGGCTGATATTGAAAGGTCTTTCAATGAAAGTCTTAATATGCCAGATTACGCAAGAAAGCTGTATTTAATTGAAAATTGTATATTTGGAGTCGACATTCAACCTATCGCCATCCAAATAGCCAAATTAAGATTTTTTATAGCATTAGTAGTTGATCAAAAAACTAACTCTGAACCTTGCAAAAACTTTGGGATCCGTCCTCTCCCAAATCTTGAAGCAAAATTTGTTGCTGCGGATAGTTTGAAATCGCTTGACAGACATGAGTCTGACCTCTTTGACTTAAACGAGATACAAGACAAACAGGATCAACTAAAGTTAGCAAAGCACAAAATATTTGGAGCAAAAACTTTAAAGACAAAAAAGAAGTACAAACAAAAAGTTAATGAGCTCCGGAAAGAGCTGGCTCAATCTCTGCTGAGAAATAACTTCATCAACAATATAGAAGCCGAAGAGTTAGCCTCTTGGGACATGTTCGATCAAAACACTTGCGCTCCTTTCTTCGATCCTGAGTGGATGTTCGGAATAAAAGACGGCTTTGACATTGTTCTAGGCAACCCTCCTTACATCCAACTGCAAGCGAACAAAGGAGCTCTAGCTACTAAGTATGAAGATTGTGGATTTGATGCTTTCGCCAGAACAGGAGACATCTACTGTCTTTTTTACAATAGAGGAACAGAGCTCCTTTGCCAGGATGGAGCACTTTGTTTTATAACTTCAAACAAATGGATGCGAGCAGCTTACGGAGAAAAGCTCCGGAACTTTTAAAAAAAAGAAACTAATCCTTCCCTTCTATTAGATTTTGGTGGAATTCAAGTTTTTGAAAGCGCAACTGTAGATACAAATATATTGTTACTCACCAAATCCAAATATGAGAACTCCACAAACTGCGTTACCTTAAATGGCAAGAGTTTGTCTTGCTACAAAGATCTGAGCGATTTTTTTCAGCAAAATAAAATTCCACTCAATCTCAATACAGTTAACCGTTGGGTGGTTCTGTCCTCTATAGAAGTCAGCATTAACAAAAAGATAGCCTCCGTTGGAATACCTCTAAAGAATTGGAATATAAAAATTTATCGAGGCGTACTGACGGGGTTCAATGAAGCTTTCATTATTTCAGGAACAAAACGGGAAGAAATTTTAAACAACTGCAAAACCGAAGAGGAGAAAGAAAGAACTGCAGAATTAATACGACCTATTCTTCGAGGCCG
>NZ_BAAGDP010000031.1:0-23965 GCF_054660695.1 Turicimonas sp. TL08 | reverse complement strand
AAAACATAAGCTGTCAACCGTAAACATTTCTTTCTCAACATATGCGAATCGAGGAAAGGTATTATCCTGGGTTTTAGATATCCTCATCAGACGTGGCCAGACAATTTTTGGTTTTAAAAAATCCTCCCAATAACTGATACTATCTTGCGTTTCAAACCATTTGTTGTTAGTTTTTTTTCTAGCCTTAATCTTCTTCCCCTTTACAAGATGTTCACACCCCGTCTGCTCTAATTTCTCAATACCAAAGGATAGAAGGTGAGCTTTTAGTGCCGGAAGATGATTAATGTCATAATGCCTGGAAGGAAATGTAGCAATGAGGTAAAGTCCGGCCCAATGGAAGTCGAATCGTTGAATATCTCGGCCTCGAAGAATAGGTCGAATTATTTCAGCTGTAATTTTTCTCTCTTCTTCTGTCAAGCAATTTAAAAGAATTTCTTCTCTTTTTTCGTTGTTGATAATAAAAGCTTCGTTACAACCAGTCTTTATCCCGTAGTTAATTTGAATATCCCAATCCTTTAACGGAACACCTATCTTGTCTATTTTGTTTTTTATATTCATTTCAATAGAATCTAGGACGAGCCACGAAGTCGAAGTATTAAAATTGGATTTTGTGCAGTTATGCTTAACAAAATCGCTCGTTATAATCTTTCATGTTTGAGGGTGATATTTCGGCGAAAACTTCCACTACGCGCGTAGTTTTATTCCTAGACTCTTCTCCAGAGATAGATTTTTTTGTCTCTCAATCAAATCTTTTTATAAAAACAACTTCTCAATCTTTGGAGTATTTCACATGAATATCACCAAAAGACAATTCCTCAAAGGATCTGTTGCTTCTGCTTTCGCAATCGGTTCCGTAGCCTCTGCTTCTGCCAAAGCTTTGACTCCGGATACAAAATGGGATGATGAAGCAGACGTAGTCGTAATCGGGTTCGGCGGAGCCGGCGCATCCGCTGCTATTACAGCTCATGATGCCGGCAGCAATGTACTTATCATCGAAAAAATGGACTCTCCCGGCGGCAACACAGCCGTTTCTGCAGGCGGCTTCATGATTCCTGATGACATCAATCAGGCTCGTAAGTATCTGGCCGGAAGCTATCAGTACTGCCACGCTGAAATGGATGAACAGCTTCTCGATGCATTCTGCAAGGGAACCGGCGAACTCCGCGATTGGCTCACCGGACTTGGTGATAATGTCGGCATGTTCGTTTACGGTTACGCCGGCTTCAAAAACCTCGAGGGTGCCGACACCATCAAGAGATATCGTATTCGCGGTCAAAAAGGCGGTCCTAAAAAAGGAAGCGGTGACTGCCTCTTCGATCTCTTAAAAGGCGCTGTGGAAAAACGCGGCATCCGCACCATGCTCTCCACTCCTGTCGTGGCCATCATCAGAGACGGTGACGAAGTAGTTGGCGTTGAAGTTCAGAAGAACGGCCAAAAACAAAATATCAAGGCTAAGAAAGGTGTTGTTCTTGCAACCGGCGGATACGAGTTCGATCCGGAATCTCTCCAGAACTACACAATGGGTTATGGAATCGGCGCTATCGGTAATCCGGGCAACACCGGTGATGGCCTCCGTTTGGCACAGTCCATGGGAGCAAAACTCTGGCATATGAACGCTTATTCTGCATTCCTCGGCGTTCGTTATCCTGGCTATAAGACAAGCGTTTCTATTTCTCCGAAAGGCGCCGGTTATATCTGGGTTGACCAAGACGGCAAACGCTTCAGCAGTGAAAAAGTTGACGGCCACTGCCAGATGTACGTTGCCTCTCACTTGGATGCAGTCCGTCATTGCTATCCGAGAATTCCTTGCTACCTCATTTTCGACCAGGCCACAGCTGACAAAGGACCAATGGGCTCCAGCTTAGGTTCCGGCTACGCTATTAACAGAGAAGGGCATCGTTGGTCCAAAGATCTCAGCAAAGAAGTTGAAATGGGTCTTCTTAAGAAAGCCAACTCCATCGCAGAATTGGGCAAGACGCTCAACCTTCCTGAAGGTCAGTTAGAGAAGACTGTCGAAAAATGGAATACAGACGTCAAAGCCGGCAAAGACACCGAATTCGGTCGTCCAATCCGCGCCAAGGGAAAAGGCTCTTACACCTTCGATGGTCCTGAAATTTCTGCTCCAATCGAAAACGGTCCTTTCTACGCTGTTGAACTCTATCCAACATTGGTCAATACCCAGGGCGGTCCGAGAAAAAACGTTAAGGGCCAGGTTTTGGATGCTTTCGGCAATCCGATTCCGCGTCTTTACGTAGCCGGTGAACTTGGTTCTATGTGGGGTCCGATCTACCAAGGTGCCTGCAACAACGCAGAATCTATGGTATTCGGCCGCATCGCTGGTGCGAACGTCGCCCAGGAAACTCCGTTGAAGTAATGATTGACTAGAGAAATCTAGTTTTTCCTGGTGTCGCGGATACGAGAAGTCAGTTCTCGTATCCGCGTATTCATTTGTGCCTGATTAAGATTGTTTTTTGATTCTGCCGTACTCTTCTCTGAACTCCTGAAGAGTGAGGACATCAAATTTTTTTAAGATATTCTAACGGTGCCTTTCCAGCGTTCTTTCACTAATTCCCAAATGCTCCGAAATCAGCGACGACGGCAATCCTTGAGCCAAATCGCCGGCTACTTGTCTTTCTCTATCCGTGAGTTTTTCCAATTTTCCAGCCGGAGATCTCTCAAATTTTGCTTCTAATCTGGCTCGGTCCTTACAGACGCCTCGCTCTATCGCTGCAAACAGTTCATCGGGAACAATAGGCTTCTTGAAAAAATCAAAAGCCCCGCCGCGGAATGCCTTCACTGCAGTGTCCAGGGTTCCGTAATTGCTCATGAAAATAATCGTCAGGCCATTACCGAGCTTTTCCAGTTTCCTTTGCACTTCCAACCCGTCCATTTGCGGCATCTGAATATCCAGCAGCAAACATCCCGGCTGCTGAGGATTCAGCTCTTTAAAAAACGTCTCCGCATCCGAATAGCATTCACACGCCCAGCCTTTATTTGTTAAGGCAAATTCCAAAGCTTCTAAAAGTTCTTGGTCATCATCAAGAATACGAATTAGACAGTCTTCTTTTGCAAAAGAATTACTCATCTCCATTCACCTTACTTAACGGCAACTCAACTACCACTACCAGACCTCCCAACGGACTGATTTCAAAAGATATGGTTCCTGAATGAAGCGAAACAATCGACTTCACAATGCCTAGTCCTAAGCCCAAGCCGCCTTTTTGAATCGTGGTCCGGCCTCTTGTTTTTTCTCGAATGGCTTCTAAAGTTTCCTCTGATATTTTCGGACCCGTGTCCCAAATCTTCAGTACCGCCCGATTGTCTTTCTCTTCCAAAGTTAAAAAGATATGCGTCGTTAATCCTGATTGGGCTGCTCTGAGACTGTTTTTCAGCAGATTCATTACTGCCAACTCCAGCTGGTCCGAGGAGCAATAGACTTCCAAATCTTTTTTCAGCAATTGATAAGTCAAAATTGTTTGGTCTACGGAATACAAAGCAAAGAAGTCGGCTATTGTGCTGCCGATAACTTTGTTAAGGCTCTTGTGCTCCAGAACCGTTTCTCCTTTAGCAAACTCTCTGACGAGCTGAACGATACTATTCAGCTTCTCCGCCCGCATCCCTATCTTAGAAAGGGCCCCGAGTTCTTTAGAGAAGTCGGCTGATAAATCTTTTTCTTTTTTATAAAGCATCTGTTTTAGCGTATCTGCAAAAAGCAAAATCGACGACAGGGGCTGGGACATATCGTGAGCTACCGCGGAACAAAGCTGAGAGACTTCCTGTTTGCTCTTGAACGCCTGATATTTTCCGTCAATCGTTTGTATTCTGTCTTTGAGCTGCCTTTCCCGGTCAAAAGAATTCTGCAGCTGCTGTGTACGTCTGCGAACCAAGAAAGTGATTCGGATGCTGTGGTAAGTATAGAAAAGTACCGCCAACAGACCAATGAAGAAATAGTTTTTGTATTTCTCAAAAAATTCTTGAATCGTCTGAGAATTCAAATGGGCAAAAGGACCAATCTTCAAATCTCTGTATAGATTATCAATCAACGTGAAGTCACTGGCTATTTTCCATTCGTAGCCTTTAGGCATCGTTTTATTCGCCTTTTCAAGTTCCGTGTAGATCTTGTTGACCGTTGTCACGTCCAGATGCGGCGGAATCAAAATACTGAAGCCCGGATACAAAGGTGTGCTTGTCACGCACGCACTGTATGGATTTCTCTTTTCGTTGATTACACGCAAGTGTTCTGTCGGATCAGGCTCGCCTTTTGCTCTTTTATTTTCTGCAAAGCAAGCATTGAGCACAATAGCATCCACTCGGCCTTCTTCCAATGCTTTCAAACGAGCCTTGACATCATCTCCGAGATATAACGTCTTGCTGAAAAAATGATATGGATCGTATCCCTGGTCATAAAGCTCTTTGAGAACCGTCAACTCTCCCCGGTAAGCTCCCTGCTTATTCGTACCGAGAATCTTGCCTTTTAAATCTTTCAAAGAAAATATTCGGTCATCTTGCGCCAGGACGTAAATCACGGAACCCATCACATGATCAGGATCGGGACTTAACGGCGCAGTAGAGGTCAACAAATCTCGGAGCCCTGAATGAATATTTCTGCGGTAAGCAGCCGCTCCGGCAATCACGAGATCAGCCTCTTTATGCGAAATCGCGTGATCAAGGCCTCTCCAATCCGTCGAATAAGTCGAGACCTCTCTCGGGTAGACTGCCTTCTGAATCGCGGCGATTGTCTTCTCGTAAAACTCGGAACCTTTTTCATCGCCGGTAAAGTCAGCTCCGTAAATCTTGAAAGGCTCTGCCAGCACGATTTGACAGGCAAAAATCAAGAAAACCGTCAAAAATCCATTAATGATTTTCTTCATTTCTTCCTCTCGTGCCAACGCCTAAAAAAAGGGCCCTGATCGAATGACCAGAGCCTAAATATCAAGGAGAACTAAAATAAAAACCCAAACTTACTACTTTGCTTGAGCTGCGTTTGCTCCGGCAATTCTTCCGAATACCATCAAATCAGCTACAGCATTACCGCCTAAACGGTTTGCACCGTGAATACCGCCCGTGACTTCACCGGCAGCATAGAGTCCCGGAATGACTTCACCCTTAGCATTGACAGCGTGAGCTCCTGTGTCAATGTGGATCCCACCCATGGTGTGGTGGATGGTCGGAACTTTTCTGGCAACATACCATGGTCCTTCAACCATTGGTCTGTCATCAGTATGAGTTGCTTTGAAGCCGAATTTATCTTGTTCAACTTCGTGGCGTGCAACTTGGTTGTAAGACTCGATAGCTGCTTTCAATCTTGCCGGATCAACGTTGATGATCTTGGCTAATTCATCAAGATTTGCTGCTTTCTTGACGCGGCCCTGAGCAAGCATGTCTCTCATGGTGCGTCCGCTTAACAAGTCAATAGCGTTTTCGTCCGGATATCTGAGCTTGTTCTGCACCAACCAGTATGTAGAACCAGGCTGTGCAAATACGGCTTTAGACAATACGTCTCTGGCTGCACCTTCGTTAACGAAACGGTCCCCGTTGGTATTGATGAAGAGACGGTTTCTGCCGGAGGTCTTGATGTCAAGCATCAAGCCGGTTCCCGGAGATCCGTTCGGGTGAACCTGAATATCAGACAAGCCAATCAATTCTGCACCGGCTTTTTCTGCTAACTGAAGACCTTGACCCTGAGCAGCAACGCCAATGTTAGAGCAGCCGATTTCTTTACCGAGGTCAGCTTCTTTCCAAACACCTGTGTTGACTTTCTGACGGAATTCAACGTTGGAACCGAAACCGCCTGTGGTAACGATAACGCCCTTATCAGCCATAGCTGTGACGTCTTGACCTTTGTGTTTGGCCTTAACACCGACAACTCTGCCGTCTTTCATGATGAGTTCGGTAGCCGGAGTTTCCAAGAATACTTTGACTCTATCAGGACCGTACTTAGCCAATTGTTTTTCCAATGTGACGACATAGGTGTTACCGCCGGCCGGATTTGGATAGTGGCTTCTTTGATAAAGAGCACCGGTAGCTGCACCGACTTTAGGATTGAACTTCAATCCCATGCCTTCAAGCCACAAGAGAGCAGAAGGTGCATTGTCAGCAAGAACTTTAACCAGTTTCGGGTCGCTGACGTTGTGGCCGCCCTTCATAGTTTGTTCGAAATGCTTCTGAGGATTGTCTTCGATTCCCAAAGCTTTCTGATACTTTGTTCCGGAGGCGTTCAAAGCGCCGCCGCAGACGTTAGTGGAACCGCCCAAGAAGCCGAGTTTTTCGATAATGATAACCTTAGCACCGTGTTCCAAAGCAGAAACCGCGCTGGCTAAACCTGCTCCGCCGCCTCCGACGATAACGACGTCAGCACGTTCTGTGACGGGAGCCTTGTTAGCGTCTGTAATGCGCTTGTTGAAATCGCCCTTTTCAGCGCCTGCTTGCTTCAAGCAGTCTTTAATGGCGCCGAGAAGCTGGAAGCTTGTTACGGAAGCACCGGAAACGATATCAATGTTTGTAGACTGGTTCTTGATAACGCTGTCTTCGAGTTTCTTGATGGCAACTTTACCGACGCCCGGGCTTTCCAGATCTTTAGTTGCGATGGAAGCAATTTTGCCGCCTTTGATATCAACGGTCACGGTAATCGGTGCATTGTGCCCGGTGACAGTCTTTGTGTATGTACCGTCTTTGACGGCTGCAGAGCATGTACCTGCAATTGCAAAGGCAGCTAAAACGGCCAATGTTAACTGTTTCATAACAAAACCTTTGATTTGAAGTTAAGTGGTAATGAGGGTTTATTAGTTTTCCGGCCCTCTCCGGTGTCTAATTAAGGAACCTTAAGTTCTCTGAATTCGTGGCATTCGTCGCACAAGAGAACTGGTTTCTTGTGACCGCGGTGACAACTTGTGCAATCCGGATTTTCAATGTGTGAGTCGTGCGGATTGATGTCATTCTTGTCGGTACGGGCTGCGACTTTTTCATAGCTTCCGTGGCAAACCAAGCACTGCTGAGTGGCTACCGCTTTCGGAGGCATTGTGGTATGGCATGCTTCGCACTTTCCGCCTCTTTCCATGTGGCGATCGGCGAGCATCTTATCAGCTGCAAAAGAAGTCGTAGCCGATAAAGCTAAAACTAAGATGGAAACAACGGTCTTTAACATGATAAATCTCGGGAGGAGTGCCGCTTGCGCGGCACTTGTTAGTTAGAGGAATTTATTGAGGAGCTTATTGCCAGTTTTTTTCGCCGGCAGCTGTGCGGCCTGCAATTCTTCCGAATACGCATGCTTCGGAGTTATTGGTAGCACCCTGGTAGATGTGGCCCCACATAGAACCTAATTCACCGGCGCTGTACAAACGTGGAATCGGGTTGCCGAACGGATCAAGAACCTGACCGAGCTTGTTTCTCTTCGGGCCGCCCTGAGTGTTCAGGATGGCTGGGTAGAGTTCAGCTGCGTAGTATGGACCTTCACCGATTGGACGAGAAATGATCGGAGCTTCACGGCCTTCGAAAGCAACTTTGCCTTTCTTTTCAAGAGGACGTCCGAAGTCTTTATCGGCACCGGCTGTAATCTGTTCATTCCATCTCTTGACGGTTTCAACAAGGTTTTCAGCAGGAACGTTGATCTTCTTAGCCAATTCTTCGATTGTCGGAGCGCTGACGATAACGCCTTTTTCGATTTCAGCACTGTTGTCCTTACTCCACTTGTAGTCTTCACGGTTCAAAGCGTAGCCGGAAGTTGCACCGCCGATGATCGGGCCGCGTTTGCGGGCTTCTTCATCGAAGATAACGAAGCAAGGAATTCTCGGATAACGATGCTTAACAGCGTCAAGAAGGTTAACACCGTAAATGCAGGTGTGGTTGTCCATCTTTTCGTTAACGAAGCGTTTGCCGTCTTGGTCAACATAGATGTGAGAAGGAGCAAGCATGTTGATCTGGAGAGCTGTCTTCAAGCCCGGAACAACAAGTCCCAATGGGCAGGAAAGAGCATTCATGTGCCAGAGGTCTGCACCGGCAGCCTGAGCCATGCGGACGCCGTCACCGGTGTTGCCCGGGTGGCCTAAACGATGGAACTTCTGACCCATTGTGTGGTTAGAGAGCATCTTGTCATCGAATTCGTAGCCGCCTGTAGCAAGAACAACTGCCTTCTTAGCCTTAACAGCTTCTTTCTTACCGTCGATTTCAATCCAAGCACCGAGAACTTCGTCGTTTCTGGTGATCAATTCAAGACCGCGTGCGTTGTAAACAACAGGAATCTTTCTGACGGTTTCAACAGCGTAGCGGTAGTTATTGAAGAGCATATCGCCGCCGCGTGTCTTCTGTCCTTTCGGAGTGCGGAAACGCCATTTGTCGATAGCATCGGATTCAGGGATGCTCTGGAAACCGGCGTGACCGTAGATGTAAACCTTCTGATCCGGAGCCAAGGAAAGGAGGAAGTCTTTGGACTTCATGGCTTCGTCAACGAAAGCTGTCAAGAGTTCGTCATCTTTTTCGCTGTTGGCAAAATCGTATGTCTTTCTCAAGTATTCGATGGCACGTTCTCTGTTGTTAGGGATCATCATGCCGCCGGAGGAAACGGCTGTGTTGCCGCCGCCCTGCGGGCACTTTTCGAAGATAACGACATCAGCGCCTGCGTCTTTGGCTGTGATGGCAGCAGAAGCACCTGCACCGCCGTAACCTAAAATAACGACATCAGCTTCGCGGTCCCATTTCTGAGGAAGAGGGTCACCTGGTTTTGCATGAACTAACGGAGCAGCAGCGGCACCGGCGGCTGCAGCGGCGAAACCTTTAAGAAAACTTCTCTTGGAAATCAGCTTTGACATTTTGTTTTTCCTTGGTGGTTGGTTAATCGTTGTTCCTTTCGGATGTGCTCATTTTTCCAAAGTCATTACCTAGGTAGTTTGACCTTGATCAAACTTTCTTCAGATTTTTTTAATGTCTAAGTAAAAACCATGGTTTGACAGAAAAAGGAAAGCGGTTAAATTGGACTCATACGAATCCCAAGCTTAAAAATGAGAAGAAGAGAACTGATCGGAACCGCCGCTCTGACGGCTCTAAGCCCGCTCTGCTGGGCTTCATCTCCTATGGATCATTTTCAGCTCATCATCGTGGGGGCCGGTGCAGCAGGGCTCACTTGCGCTTGTATTGCTGCAGAAAACGGCGTTAAAAATATCCTTGTCCTAGAGAAAAATCCGGTTATCGGAGGATCCTCCCTTATTGCAAGAGGAACATGGTTTGCCACCGGCACGGCTTCTCAAACCAGTCGAGGCGTTCAAGACTCCGACCATGATGCCGTGCTCTACCTGAAGTCCGAAGGCTTGGGCAAAAACGATGAAAGTCTGCTCGAAGCCATGCTTCCTGCCGGCAGGAAACAAATGGCTTGGTTTGAACACAACGGCATCCGTCCCGCCGCGTTTTTTGCAGAAAAAGGTGTGCGAAGAATTCATAAATTCGATATGCCTGAAGTCATCTTTTTTCTGCGTAAAAAAGCCTTGTCTCTCGGCGTCAAAATTTGGACCGGATGTCCCGTTAAAGACCTTATCCAAGATGAGGTGACAGGCGGAATAAAAGGAGTTGTCTTTACTAGAGCGGGAGCCGACAGAAAAGCCTTTGCCTCTCTGGGCGTTGTTTTGTGTTCCGGAGGATTTTCAAGAAACAAGTCCCTCTTGGGTTCGGTGCAAGAAGGTTTGCAGAATGTAGCAACCATCGCGCCTCCCGGCTTGACAGGGGACGGATTAAAAATGGGGATTAGGGTCGGAGCGGCTACCGCTGATCTCGAACACATTAAAGCCTCTTATGCCTTCACTGACAATCCTTCCTCCTATCAAGACATGACTTTCGCGTATTACTACGGTCCGGTTATTGTCAATGATGACTGCGCTCGTTTTGTCAGCGAATCTGCCCCCTACAAAGAAATCGCACGAAAAGTCATTCAGCAGCATGAAGCAAAGAGTTATCTGGTTTTTGATGACGAGATTCGTAAAACGGTTTCCCGACTAGCTAACGCCTCGGGCCCTCTCAAAGAGTTTTGGGGTACGGGCAAAATCGGCAATTTACCCGTCTTTTCCGGAAAGACCGTAGAGGAGGTAGCTCAGAATGCTCACATCGATCCGGTAGGACTCAAAGACACGGTCGACATGTATAACGAGGCTATCACCAAACTCGGAAAAGATCCTGACTTTTACCGAAAGGACCTTACGGGAAAGGCAAGACTGGCCCCAATCGTCAAACCGCCTTTCTATGTGATTCCGGTTAAACCGGCTCTTCTCGGGACCTACGGGGGACTAAAAATCAACGCAGATGCTCAAGTCCTAAACAAATCCGGAAAACCAATCCCCGGTCTTTGGGCTGCGGGAGAAGTCACGGGAGGTGTGCATGGGGCAGCCGCAGCGATGGGCGTACCCTTGGCCTCAGCCTTCAGCTTCGGAAGAATAGCCGGACTCTCGACCGCTCAAGCTTTGCGGGAGGTCAAGGAATGAAAAAACTTCTCCTCCTGGTCTTTGCGGTTGTATTCAGCGTTTATTCGATGACTGCGCTGTCGAATGTCAACTCAAGAGTCGTCCAGATCGGCATTTCCACCTCCGGAACCTTCAGTGACTATGAAGATTTTCTAATTAAAACCATTTCCGACTTGCAAGGTGCATTGACTTCCCGCTACTCGCTGCGGGTCATGTTTTTAAATGACGAAGAGCTCGCCAAAGAAATTAAAGAAAACCGGCTGGACTTAGTCATTGCTCCGAGCAGCTTTGCCCGAACTTATATTCTTCAGGGTGCCCGTGATATCGCCTCTCTTGATCATGAGAACTCAACCAATACCAACCGCGCTGAATCGAGTGTCTTCCTAGTCGATGGAGAAAGAACGAAAGCCACTACCCTGCAGGAAATGCAAGGGAAGACGGTTGTGACGAGTAAAGAATTCGGACTTTCCGGGCTTGCGTCCTTATTAAGCACGATTGCCGAGCAGCTCAAAGTCAAGCCCGATAATTTTTTTAAAGACATCATCTATGTACCGGCCAACATCAGTGATGTGCTTCGTACGCTAAAAGAAGGAAAAGCTGATTTAGCGGTAGTCCCCGCTTGTTCTTTGGAACGCTACAGTCAACAGACGGCAGACGATACAGGTTGGCTCCGCATACTTCTTCCCAGACAGGACGAGTCCTTGTCCTGTATGCATTCTGCAGCGCCTTTCCCCGGCATCACTGTCATTTCGATGCCCAGCCTGTCTCCCTATGAATCGAAGACCATTACAACCGCTTTGCTCAGTATGGATGAGACGGACGGTATGACCTGGGGAGTAGCGACCGACTTCAGTGCAATCGACAGAATTCTTCAGAATCTTAGAAACGGACCTTGGCAAAAAGACTTTTCTCAAACCATTACCGAGTTCGCCAAGGCTTACTGGAAATGGTTTGCCGCTGCTGCGGCCTTCATCCTGCTGCTGATTCTTCACAGTATTCGAAGCGAGTTTATCGTCCGCAAAAGAACTGAAGAACTATCAAAAGCATTGGAACAGCAGAAACTTCTCCATAAAGAAGCCAATCTAGCTAACCGACGTTATGAGAAACTTCAAAAAATTTCGGTTATCGGCCAGATGTCGAGTCTTTTTGCCCATGAACTCAGACAGCCTCTGAACGCAATTAACTGTTATGCCAACGGCTTACGCCGCTTCCTTAAAAATCCGGAAAAAGCGAAGGCTTTTATTGATAAAGGTATTGAAGGAATAGAAGCTGAAGCCGAACGGGCAAGCGCTATTGTCGAGCAAGTCAGAAACTACGCTAAGAACAAATCCTCCCGACAAAATCAGCAGGATTTAAAAGAAATTCTTCGGCGGTCCATTGCAGACTTTCAAACCACCAGCGTCGGAGACATGCCTGTCCATTTCATGGATCACGGCGGCGACCATGTGATTCGCGGTGAAGAGTTTGAGTTAGAACTTATCTTCACCAATTTACTTCGCAATGCGGCTCAAGCCCAGTCTCATCTTAAGAGTGCAGTCGCCTGGATGGAAGTCTCCAACGTTGGACCTTATGTTCAGATTGAAATTTGGGACAAAGGTCCGGCATTATCAGAAGAAAAAATTAAAGAAATCTCTCTCATTGGCGATTCGACAAAAGCGGAAGGGATGGGTCTCGGCCTATCCATCATTCGTACGCTTGTCCAAGCTCACAGCGGAGAGATTCGATTCTCAAAGAGTGAACAAGGCGGCTTAAAGGTGACGATTCTCCTGCCGCTCATTACTTCAAAGAATAATCAACAGGAAGAACAAAATGCCCAAAACAATAATTAGAGTAGTAGAAGACGATCCTTCCGTTAGAAATGGTCTGGAATATTTGCTCATGTCCGAGGGATATGAGAGTGAACTTTACGAAAGTGCGGAAGCTTTTTTAGCCGGTGACGCAGCCTCGGTGCCGGGCTGCATCATTCTTGACATCCGCATGTCGGGCATGAGCGGACTTGAACTTCAGAATATTCTGATTGAACGCAAATACCCTCATCCGATTATCTTTCTATCCGGCCACGGAGACATTGATATTGCGGTGGGAGCCGTCAAGAAAGGAGCGTTGGACTTCCTTCAAAAACCGGTCAACGCCGACAAATTCTTAGAGATAGTGCAAGAAGCCCTCAAATTAGACCAGTTGAGAATGGGTAACCTCTACAATCCTCAAGATTTACTCTTGCTTGCCGAGAAACTTACCGAACGGGAAAAACAGATTATCGGCTTAATTTTCCAGGATATCTCCAATAAGAGCATTGCCGAGCGGCTGAATCTTTCTCCGAGAACTGTAGAAAACCACAGAGCGGCAGCTTATCGCAAGCTAGGCGTGAACTCAGCTGAGCAATTGAAAGATAAATTCTTCCTAATAAAGGAAGAATTAGAAGCTGCCGTGAATTCGTAGCAAATCGACTCCGAACTTTAGGTAAAAATCAAGAGTCAAATCTAATTAAAAGCAACTATCACACTAGACAGAATTCTTTTCAGAAAAAGCTCTAAAAACTAAACCCGCTCGGGAACTAGCACTGAGCGGGTAGAGAATTGGAAACAGAATTGTTTTACAGTCTGTCTTCAGCGAGCCATCTTGCGGCTTCGACAGCAAAGTAAGTCAAAATGCCATCGGCACCTGCTCTCTTGAAGCACAAGAGGGATTCTAAAACAGTCTTCTTTTCATCAAGCCATCCGTTCTGGAAGGCGGCTTTCATCATGGCGTATTCCCCGCTGACTTGATAGGCGAATGTCGGAGCCATGAACTCTTGTTTAACACGCCAAAGAACGTCCAAATATGGCAAACCTGGTTTAACCATCACCATGTCAGCACCCTCGGCCAAGTCAAGACCAACTTCCCACAAAGCTTCGTTGGAATTAGCAGGATCTTGCTGATATACGGCCTTATTGCTCTTACCTAAGTTAGAGCTGGAACCAACGGCATCGCGGAACGGACCGTAGTAACAAGAAGCATACTTGGCAGAATAAGCCATGATCTTAGTGTGGATCAGACCTCTACTTTCAAGAGCATCACGGATGATGCCGATGCGACCGTCCATCATATCGGACGGAGCAACGATGTCGGCGCCGGCTTCTGCATGAGTGAGCATTTGTTTAACTAGCATCTCAATTGTTTCGTCGTTGAGAATGTAGCCGGTTTCATCGATCAAGCCGTCTTGCCCATGGGTAGTATATGGATCAAGAGCTACGTCAGTCATGATTCCAAGCTCAGGAAAATCTTTCTTGAGAGAACGAACAACGCGAGGAATCAATCCGTTCGGGTTAGCAGCTTCACTGCCGTCCGGAGTCTTAAGAGAGTCGTCAATAGATGGGAATAGAGCCATTACAGGAATTCCAAGTTTGACGCATTCTTCAGCTTTCTTAGTCAACAAATCCAAAGAAAGTCTTTCTACGCCGGGCATAGAAGGAACTTGAACTCTTCTGTTTTCGCCTTCGACAACGAATACCGGGTAGATTAAATCATCGGGACTCAAACGATTTTCACGCATCAATCTGCGGGAGAAATCATCATGTCTCATTCTTCTCATTCTTACGGATGGGTATTTTCCTAAAGTTTGCATTTTCTTTAACGGTAAGAGTCAATGATCAACTTTTTAATGATAGTCAATTTTTTTGAAGAATTTATTAAGGTAAAAAGCAACGTCTACACCGAGATCTCCTTAAACAGCCTTACATATGGCTTTTAAGAACACTTCCCGAAAAAAGATAACGTTCATTCTTAAGCTCTTCGCCGAAGAAGAAAAGTTTTGAAATCGGTCAAAGCCTAATTTTCTTTAGTCTTTCGATCTGCTTGTTCTGCGTACATTCCTTTTTGTGATCGTCCATCGTACAGCTTGAGAGCATGCTCAGCTTTTAAACGTCGCTTTCCGGAAGAGATGCTATTAGTACAATAAAGATACCAACGTTAGCGGCCACCAGCTCACTCAAGTTCCTCCAACTCTCTGAGAATAGATTGATGCGAAGTCTTTTTCCAATTGTTCCAACCTTTCTTTCCCATGTTGGATGTTCCTCGGTTAATAGGAAATATTGGTTATAAGTAAATCTTATAATGACGTAGGAACGATAGGGACTTGGAAATGGAAGAGAATTTGCTCAAAAGATTACCTTTAGGAACTTCTTCATTCTTGGCTTTACGAGATGCCGGCCAGATATACGTTGACAAAAGCGAATATATTTACAAACTCGCCTCGGTGAGAGCCAAGTTTTTCTTAGCACGTCCTAGAAGATTTGGTAAATCTTTGCTCGTTTCAACATTCGAGTCGCTATTTAAAAATGGAATCAGAGATTTCAAAGGTTTGGCAATTGAAAAGAAATGGCAAGACGACAAAAAATATACCGTCGTTAGGCTTGACTTTTCAGAGACGCGAGACTTTGGAGAGGCTGCTGAGTTTACTCTAAAACTAACCTCATTGCTCGCTCGGAAATTCCGGCCTGCGGGCTTCTCATATCAAGAAAACAGTGTTTTTTCAGTAACGGATCAATTATCCGATTGGCTGCAAACACAACCGGTAAATCGGCTTGTAATTTTGATCGATGAGTATGACTCGCCTCTCACCGCATGTTTAGATAACCCGGAGAAATTCGAATCTGTGCGCCGAAAGTTAGCCGGATTCTATGCAGTTCTTAAGACAAATGATGAAGCTCTGAGATTCTTGTTCATTACCGGAATAACAAAATTCAATAAAACCAGCATCTTTTCTGAACTTAACAACTTATCAGACATCTCACTTTCTCCCGAATACGGAGCACTTCTCGGTTATACACATGAAGAAGTTGAGGAATATTTCGGAGCCTATCTTGAGAGCGCTTCTCAAGTTCTTCAAAAGGATAAGCTCCAATTAGTTGAAGAATTAGTGGATCACTACGACGGCTTCTGTTTTGAAGAAACCGCTAAGCAAAAAGTCTTTTCTCCTTGGTCACTGCTAAAGTTTTTTTCTTCCCCTATCCGAGGCTTCAAAGACTATTGGTTTGAAAGTGGAGGGAGACCGAGCGTTCTTCTGAAATATTTACAATCTCACTCGTTGAGAAATCCTGAAGAATATGGGAAAGGGAAATCTTTGCCGCTGAATGCCCTAACCGACTCTACTGAGCCGAGTGCCTTGTCAGACGTAGCGTTGCTGACTCAGACAGGCTATCTCACGATCAAGGCTGTGGAATATGGAACCACCGTTTTTGTTGGCTATCCAAACAAAGAAGTCAGAACGGCAATTGCCCAACTCTACCTCGAACAACTGTTGGATGGACGTGTGGCAGGCCAAGTTGGTGCAGGTCCCATCGTCAAGGTTTTATCAGAGGAAAGCGCAGAATCTTTATTCCATATTCTTAATCGATTGTTCCTCTCCATCGATTACCACCGTTATCCAGTCAAAGACGAATCTTCAGTCCGCGCTTTCGTCCAGATCTATTTTGCTGGTGCTGGGTTAGAACCCATTGTAGAACGACACCATGCTCATGGCCGAAGTGATTTAGAAGTAAGAGCCGGAAAAAGGCACTGGATCCTTGAATTCAAAGTCTCTCGCAAAACTGAAGATTTAGAAATCAAACTAGAAGAAGCTGTACGTCAGATTGAAGAAAGAAGGTATGGAGAGCAAGTTTTCGATTCTGAAAAAATTCGTGTAGCTTTGGTTTATAGCCTAGACAGACGAGAATTTGTTCGTTGGAAGCAGTGTTGAGGTCACAAATGACTGGCCGCTTTGGTCCCAGTGTAGACGACTATTTAGGCTCGAAGAAATAGGAAGGGTTCCACATTTAAGTCTTAGTCTCTCCGTTTTTATGAAGTTAGTAAAACTTGATCATCGTCAGAACCACAAGCTTTTCTACCCCGTCGCTCTCATACAAGATTTCCCAACAATTTCATGAATAGTTTTTAACCCTCCAAGCTCAACCTTGGTTGAGGCAAAATTAAAGCGGACTTCTGTCCGCTCTAAATTGTCTATAAGTATATTTAGGAACCTTTCGGCAACCCAAGCCAACCGGTTAGCACATCCTGCAACTCCTGAATTCCTTCCTTCTTGAGGCCAGAAAACAGCTGATATGTGATGTTGCCGCCAAGCTCGGCTGCTCTCTTGCGAGCCATCTCCATGGCAGCTCTCTTTTCAGTGGTCTTAAGCTGATCGGACTTATTCAAAAGAAAGTGGATCGCCAGATCTTCTCGAGGAAGCAGAAAGTCGAGCAAAAATTCATCAGCCGGCATAAAAGGTCTTCTGGCATCCATCACGATGACAATGCCTTTGAGCTGCTCTCTTCCGACAACATAGCCGCCGACTAAGTTTTCCCAAGTCTTTCTGGTCTCAGGTGCGGCTTTAGCAAAGCCGTAACCGGGTAAATCAACCAAATAGCCTTTTGGAATTCTTTCTCTAGGCTTTTCTCCTTTTACAGAAAGCTCAAAGAAATTCAGAAGCTGAGTACGGCCCGGAGTCTTAGAGGAAAACGCCAAACGGGACTGGCGGCAAATACAGTTGATCGTGGTTGATTTCCCTGCGTTTGAACGGCCCGCAAAGGCAATCTCCGGAAGTTCAGAGTCCGGCAAACCTTCAATGTCGGCTACGGACATCACAAATTTTGCAGAATCAAATAATGAACTCATCTTTGTCCTTCTTTATTTTTTCTTTTTGTCCTTGTGCTTTTCGGACTTTTCCTTCTTATCTTCCCTAGGCATGTCAAGCTTGTCGTTAGTTTCGCCAAGACAAGAACCCGCAGGATACAAGATTAACGGATCGATTTGTCCAATGGCCTTAGGATCTTTTTCAGCATAGTCTATGGTCTTCAATACATAACGGATGGCATTGAGACGTGCTCTCATCTTGTCGTCGCTGCGGATAACCAGCCAAGGAGCATAGAAATTATCGCTAGCTACGAACATATTATGAATCGCTTCGCTGTACTCATCCCACTTGTCTAATGAAGCCAAATCAACAGGAGAAAGTTTCCACCTCTTCAGCGGATCCGTGCGGCGCTGCTTAAATCTTCTCTTTTGTTCTTTTCTAGAAACAGAAAGCCAGAACTTAATCAGAATCGTCCCGCTATTGATAATGCTCTTTTCGAAATAAGGAACTTCCTGCAAAAACTGCTTTGTTTGCTCTTCCGTACAGAAACCCATGACCGGCTCTACTACGGCACGGTTGTACCAAGATCTGTCAAAGAAAACGAGTTCGCCCGGAGAAGGCAGTTGAGACGAATAGCGTTGGAAGTACCATTGACCTTGCTGTTCCGCCGTAGGTTTCGGCAGAGCCACAACTCTGGCTCCGCGGGGATTCAGGCTCTCGGTAAAACGAAGAATGGTTCCTCCCTTTCCGGCGGCGTCTCGGCCTTCAAAAAGAATCAGAACTTTCTTGTTGTTTTCCTTAACCCACTTCTGCAGTTTCAGCAATTCAATCTGAAGCTGATATAGCTGCTTCTTGTAAAGGTCCGGATTGTAGCCATGAATATACGGATAGGCCGAAGGAGACGTGTCAGGATTTCTTTCATCCATTTCTTCGGTTGGAGAGGCTTTCTTGTCTTCCTTTAAGACTTTGTCGGTGACTAAGTCTTCTAGTAGACGCTGCTTCCCGTCAGCCGTTAAATGAGAAAGAACAATCTCCGTCACTTCCTCGGGGGATTTTCCGTTTAACGCTTTGACAGCAGTCTTCAGATACTTAGAAGCCGGCTCGAGTGAACTGAGATCAAAAAGCTTAGTGTCCAGCTCTTCTAAACCGGTTTGTTCCTCTTGCTTCAATTGTTCCGTCACTGTCTTCTCCAAAATTGAGTTTTATGACTTCCCGAAAACTTCGTTGAGCTGCTGAGTTACACGAACGAACGTGGTTCTCTTTGTAAGCTCTTTCAGACGTCTTGCACCAACATAAGTACATGCGGAGCGAACGCCGCCGAGAATGTCTTGAATAGTTCCTTCGACAGGGCCTCTGTCTTCAAGCAGAACGGTCTTGCCTTCTGCGGCACGGTAGTGAGCGACTCCGCCGGCATACTTATCCATAGCAGATTTACTGCTCATGCCGTAGAAAGCTCTGTATTTCTTGCCGTCTTTCTCTAAAACTTCACCGCCGCTTTCATCGTGGCCGGCAAACATACCGCCGAGCATAACAAAGTCTGCGCCGGCCCCGAATGCTTTTGCAATGTCACCCGGTCTTGTGCAGCCGCCGTCAGCACAAATCAGTCCGCCTAAGCCATGAGCTGCGTCGGCGCACTCAATCGTAGCAGAGAGCTGAGGATAACCAACGCCTGTCATCTTTCTGGTTGTGCAGACGGAACCTGGACCGATACCGACCTTAACAATATCAGCACCGGCTAAGAGCAATTCTTCCGTCATATCTCCTGTAACGACGTTACCGGCCATAATGACCATGTTTGGGAAGCTCTTTCTGAAGGAGCTGACAAAGGAAACAAAAGTCTCCGTATAACCGTTAGCAACGTCGATGCAGACATATTTAATTGCATCGGGAGCAGCCTTCATCACTTCTTCGAACTTCTTCATATCGGCCGAACCGATGCCTAAAGAGTAGAAAGCGGTGCTCTTGTTGGTAAGTTTGCTGAAAAATTCAACATAGTCCTTAGCGTCATAGTGTTTATGAAGCGCTACGGACAATTGATGCTTGCCTAAGGCTTCGGCCATGGAAAAAGTTCCGGTCGTATCCATGTTGGCAGCAATGATTGGAATACCTGCGTATTCTGTTTTTGAGTGAAGGAATTTAAAAGGTCTGACTAGGTCAACGCTAGAGCGGCTGGAAAGTGTCGATCTCTTAGGTCTGATCAATACATCTTTGAAGTCTAGCTTGATTTCATTATCAATATGCATTTACAAGTTCTCCGTTATTTAGCAGACACTTTGCTGGATTCTTTCATATAAATGCTGGTTTGTCATATGAAAACGCCTAAAAAGAGTGTCAAAAAGAAAGGACCGCCGACAGACGATCCTTTTCACCTCTTAACCTACTTGCAAAATTACAGAAGAATATCTGTTGCCATGTAGTGTTGATATGGGTGTGAGCAAGCCGGGCAAACTTTTGGAGGTTCCAAAGCTTCGACTTGGTAGCCGCAAACTAAGCATTGCCAAAGAATTGGTTTTTCTCTCTTCCAAACTGTGCCGGTTTCGACTTGCTGGAGCAGACGGCGGAAGCGGTTCAAATGTTCCTGTTCAATCTGTGCAATGGCTCTGAACTTAGAGGCGATATCGGTAAATCCTTCCTGTTCAGCGATCTGTGCGTACTTGATGTAAGCGTCTACGCCTTCATTCTGTTCTTCGGAAATAGAAATCTTCAGATTTTCAATAGTTCCGCTTGGAGGAAGCGCATCTACCGGTGTAGGTGCGATAACGGAGCCGCCCTGCAGGAAACCTAAGAAGATTTTGCCGTGGCGAAGTTCATTAGCAGCCGTAACGTTAAAGACTACGCCGATTGGGAAATACAGTTCTTTGTTTGCCTGATTTGCATAGTATGTATAACGAGCATAGGACTGGGCTTCATTCAAATATGAGATAGCCAAATTTTTTTCTGTCTGGGTTCCCTTGATGCTTTTTACATCAGCCATTTTTTCACTCCTCAAATACTTAAACAACGCGGGTATTTCGCCGTTTGGTCTGTCCATGATAAGACCGTGTTTTCCCTATCTGAACAAATCACCACCAAAATAAGTAGGTTCCTCCCGCCAAGTTTTTCCTAGATTTAACAAAACTACTTAGATGAAGCTTTTGATCAAATGACAAAGAACCTTTGCGAACTTCGCTTTTGTATTAAGAAGTTACATATATAGAATAAAAAACACCTTCTCGGAGTTAGCTAAGCATTTCTAAAAGTTTTTTGAACTCAACAAAACACCCAAAGAAAAACAAAGCAAACTGAGGGCAGGATTCTTCGAAGATATAAAAATTTCAGCTGAGTTTAATGAAGACAATCCCGTCTTCTAACTATCTATGTTCATTTACGTCCAAGGAAAAAAATGTTGAAATTTAGGTCCGTCGCCGTTGCTTTATTTTGTACCGGCTTAATCACTTCTTTTGGTGCACAAGCTTCCCAAGTAGATATGTATGGGAAAATTGATGCAAGCGTGTTAACTGGCAAAACTCGTCATGGGCCTGCCACTGTCCAACTTAAGTCTGGTTTTACAGCTGGATCACGATGGGGAATAAAAGGAGTTGAAGATCTCGGCAACGGTTATAAAGTCGGCTTTATTCTGGAACAGGGATTTACTATCGATGACGGAGCAGAAGGAGGAACCAATCAAGCATTCAATAGAGAATCCTCTCTCTATCTCGACGGCAGTTTTGGACGTGTAACGTTTGGCCGTTTAGGAACTCTGGGATTCGCCCAATCCACGGGTATCTTAAGAGGCGCAGTATTCGGGGTCACTCATGGTGCCAGCGGATGGGCCTCTGGAACTACCTCTCTTCATTTTAGCCGTGTCGACAATGCGGTTGCATACAGTACACCGTCTTTTGGAAATGTTTCCCTCCATGCAATGTATTCAAATGGCACTAACACGGACGACTCCGAAAACAAGTGGTCAAAAAACAATCACTATTATGGCTTAGGAGCTCTCTACCGCAGCAAAGAAGCTAGCGGGAGCGTTATCTTTGAAGCTATGGACTACAAAAATGAAACTGGTATTAAGCACAATCCGCTCTATCATCTGACTATCGGAGGATATTGGCAAATTGGACAAATTCGTCCCATGGCAATTTATCAATATCAATGGGGAGAGAATCGCTACAAACAGCATACCGCCCAAGTCGGAACCCAAATTAAAATCGGCGCGGGTACTGCAAAATTAGGCTTCAAATACATCACGAGAAAGGTGGATGGAAAAGGTGCCCTTATCCAAAAAGAGAAAAAAGCAAATCTCTGGAATATCGGTGCTGGGTATGAGTATCCATTTTCTAAGCGAACAAAAGTTTATGGATTCGCGGGATATGTTGACGGAGGTAAAGGCTGGGGGAAGGGAACCAGCTTGAAAACGACTAACCTAAATGGATACCAGATTGCCTTCGGCATGGTTCATGACTTCTAATGAGTTTTGAATCCTTTTAATTTCGATTACGACCTGTATAGTCTCTATCAGAGAAAGGACATATAGGTCGTATTTTTCTTTCATAGTATTTAGTCTTAATTATTTGACATTCAAAGCACTCTGCTCCAAACCTTCTTCTCTAAAAGTCTTCCTCCATTCAGAGAGAAGAATTTTTTTAACATAATATTCAATATCAGTCGCTTTCCAACAAGAGACGATGATCCGTCGTTAAAGACGATAATCTCACTGGGAATCTTCTGAAAAACATATATTTTTGTCGTTTTTAGCTTTTATTTTTCTTTGTTGTGCCATGCTTGATTTCTCAGTATTGATTTCAGGTCTGTTGACCGGTTTGTCATTGATCATTGCTATTGGTGCACAAAATGCTTATGTGTTGAAAATCGGACTGCACAAGAAATACGTCTTTCCGGTGTGCACAATCTGTTTTCTAGGCGATTTCCTGCTGATTTGGTGCGGTGTTTTCGGTATCGGCGCCATTGTTCAAAAGTTCCCTATCTTCCTCGACATTTTCCGCTATGGCGGCGCGGCATTCCTGTTTATTTACGGTCTGCTGTCCTTGAAGAGTTTTTTTAAGTCTTCCGGCTCCTTAGTCGCAGGAAATACTGTTTCGTTGCCTAGTCTCTCCAAGGTTCTTCTTACCTGTTTAGGCTTCACGTTCCTCAATCCTCATGTTTACCTTGACACCATGATTTTGCTCGGCAGCATTGCATCTGCCTACGGTGACCCCGGCAAATATTTCTTCAGCATGGGAGCCTGTTTGGGAAGTTTTCTTTGGTTCTATAGCCTTGGATACGGAGCAAGACTGCTAAGACCAATTTTCAGGCGTCCAATCGCTTGGAAAGTTTTGGACCTGTTAATAGCCGTTGTTATGTTTTTCATCGCAGGAACACTGATGTTAGACCAATAAAGACAGAGACTTTGGCTCTTACCTCGATTTTTATTCTTTGATAATCCCGCTTCCTTCATGACCAAACTTACCCTGAAAACTAGGGTCCTTTACTTTGAAAAACCTTCCCATTTTCTGAGTAGTGAGCTAGGATCTTTATCGGGATAACGATCCCAACGAAAGGAGAACTTACTATATGAAAATTAAATCAATAATCGCAGCTCTTGCTGTTTGCTCCGCTTCTTTTGCATTCGCAGCCGACCTCCCGAATGTGAAAATTCTTGCCACTGGCGGTACTATTGCCGGCACAGCCGCTTCCGCCACACAGGTAACCGGCTACAAAGCCGGAGATTTGGCTATTCAAACTTTGATTGACGCTGTCCCAGCAGTCAAAGATATTGCTAATGTGACCGGAGAACAAATCGTTAAGATTTCCTCCAACAACATGAACACACCGACATTGTTGAAGCTTGCTAAACGTGTCAACGAACTCCTTAAGGACCCTTCTGTATCCGGCATCGTCATCACACACGGCACCGATACATTGGAAGAAACAGCCTACTTCCTTAATCTTCTAACCAAGAGCGACAAACCGGTTGTTCTAGTTGGCGCTATGAGACCAGCTACTGCAATCTCAGCAGACGGTCCAATGAATCTTTTGAATGCCGTTAAGGTTGCCACTTCTCCGGAAGCCAAAGGCAAAGGCGTCATGATTGTTATGAACGACGTCATCAACGGCGCCAGAGACGTCACCAAGACTAATACAACTAACGTTGCAACCTTCAAGTCTCCTGAACTCGGAGCTCTGGGCTACATCGGAGCCGGAAAAGTCCGCTTCTACAAGCAGTCCACTAAACGCCACACCACCAACAGCGAATTTGACGTTTCCAACTTAGAAACTCTGCCGCGCGTAGACATCATTTATTCCCACGTTGATGCTGACCGCGTAATGGCAGATGCTGCTGTTAAAGCCGGTGCCAAAGGCATCATTCACGCTGGAACAGGGAATGGCTCCATTGCTGATCCGACAGAAGCAGGTTTGAAAGATGCTGTCAAAAACGGCGTCGTTGTTGTTAGAAGCGCTCGTGTTCCAAACGGCCCAACAACAGTTTCTCTTGCTAAGTGGAAAGACGCTGGATTCTTGGAATCCGATACTTTGAATCCTCAAAAGGCTCGCTTGCTTCTTCAATTGGCTTTGACAAAGACCAGCGATCCTAAAGAAATTCAACGTATGTTTGATGAATACTAATTTGGCTGCTTTGCCAAAGGAATCTGGCTTTCGACTCCGAAGTCGCGGTAGTCAATTAAAGTAAGATGACAATGAAAATACCGGCAGAAAATTCGTAGAAATGATCTGCCGGTTTTTCTTTTCTCGAATCCTTCTATCTGGACTGTTAACTCCTGAGAAGGTGCACCACAGGTTAATAAAACACTCCCCTTTACCCTTGTAACCAAAAAGGAAGAGGCACTTAGAGGCGCCCATACAGAACAAAAGAACGATTAATCAAGGCTTGATGAGCGAAACAAGTTAAACTTTTCTAAAACTTATTTTGGAAAAGTCTGAACTTTTTTAAATTAAT
>NZ_BAAGDP010000030.1:0-27076 GCF_054660695.1 Turicimonas sp. TL08 | reverse complement strand
GTATTAAGGGCGGGACACGCCCGGTTAGCCTGTGAAATGAACGGTGCAGTAAGGCCGTTGTCAGCAGGAACCCAACGAGACCTTCTACAACAATAGGCTACGGCTGTTGTAGTGGTGGTAGGGAATCGTCTTCGTTCACGAAGAGGAGGATGTCAACAAATCCCATAACCGAATCACGGAATATGAACTTACAAGACCTTCAGCCATCAGCATTTTTGACCTTCATTAAGGTTGCCGAGCGCGGCAGTTTTACTTCGGCATCCAAAGAATTAGGCGTGTCGCAGTCGGCTGTATCACAAACCGTGGAGAAATTGGAGGAAAAATTAGGAAGGCCTTTGCTTGAAAGAGGATCTCGTCCTTTGGTCTTAACGGGAGCGGGAAGAGAAGTTCTGCGTTGTGCGCGTCGTTTTGTCGAAGAGGCAAGGCTGATGCAAAACTCACTCAATCTTCAAGAAAACCGAGAAGTGAAGTCTTTAAGGATTGGTTTATCGGAGGTGGTAGACGGTTTTTTTCGGATAAGTTAGAGCAGTTTTTGATTCCGAAGCTTCAGTCGCTGGAAGTACAAACCGGCTTGATACCTCAAATTCTGGAAGACTTCGAAAACGGTTTGCTGGACATCGCAATTGCGCCCGACATTTCAGACCGTCCTGGCCGAATACGGCATCTGATTTTGGAAGAGTCTTATTTTGTACTTTGCAATAAAAAGTTCAGCGAGGAGTTGAGAAGTTTTGAAAGAGGTGCCTTTAGACGCGTTGGACTGCCTTTCATTTCTTATCGCTCCAACTCTGCCGATCGACGGAAAGCCCAAAGTTTCCTGAGAAGAATTGGGCTGAACTCGACAGTCAGTTACGAGTTGGAGAATACAAGGTCGGTAATAAGAGCAGTCGAAAACGGATTAGGCTGGACAATTCTTCCGCCGTTAAACATTCTTCTCGGAGACGATACTTCTCTTCTTTCTGTCCGAAAGATAGAAGATCCGGGTCTTAAGAAACGTCTTTTTATCGCAACCGATCGTCCGATGCTAAAACCTATGGTTGAAGAGTTGGGAGGATTGTTTTTCAAAACCTTTGATTTGCTATGCGGTCACGATAACTCCGAGGTGTTCCGTACTCTAAAAACAGGAATGAGATTGCCGGAACATATCTCTTGACCTCGTTTGATGGAGGCACATAACAAATCGGGCCGGCAAATTAATTTTTAAGCTGCTCAGAAAACGTAAGAAATCTGTTGACTTCATGTCTTCAGCTCGTATTTCTTTTTTTAAACGCCCGACTTAATGAGCCGTCGTTCTTGACCGTGCTTCGACGGTGATATAGTGAATAAATGTTAATAATGATTTCTGTTTTGTAACCGGAAAGACTGAGTTCAGCTCTAAATTTTCTTGCTGGAATTGTCATTGCGGTTGCAGAAGATTTCATCGTAGTTAGATAACGGTAAACAATATTTTTGAATAGCGCTGTGGAAGAAGACATCTCGCAAGTTAACTTTGTCGTTCAGAAGGTGCGTACAAGCAGGTACGTCTACGAATACAAGAACGTTTGGGATCCTGTTAATAAACGGTCTAAACCGCTTTACAGAATTCCTGTGGGTAAAGTCATCGGAGACAAGATTGTTCTAAATGATGAGTATCTCCAAAAGCGTCCTAACTTAAAGCAGGGCGATATTGTTCTTGCCGGAACGAAAGCGGTGCTGGCTAGCCGTCTTACTCAATCTATTCAGGACTTATTTGAATTTAAAGAGTTCCTGGGCAATATCGTTTGGGTTGATGATATTGATCATTTTGCGATGTTTTACCGTAAGCTGGGTGCGGAAATCAAAGCTGCCGAAGACGGCTTAGATATTAAGCTCTGCGGGATGAAACTTCGTGTTATGCAACGAACACCCGGGCCGCAGCCTCTGGAAGACTCCAAGCCATGCTCTTTTTACTTCGATATCGCAACGGAAAACAATATTTTGGCGTTAAGCTGTCAGCTGTATGCTAAAGGACTGCATAACGAATTAATCGAAATTCTTATCCCGGGAGGCGAGGCAGTTAGAGCTGTTTTGCTCAAAGATCCGGCTAACAATCAAATTATTCTAAAGAAACAAAACTATGTCAGATAATTCAATACTCGCTGCATCTTACTTATATAAGGTATTCGTCAAGAGACTTATTCTTGGCAGCATTTGTTGGGCAATGGTTGTCGTAGCCGTTATTGCTCTCGTTCGGTATGCCACACCCTCGGATTTTTGGGCAGGAATTCTTCTCTTAGTAGCTGCCGCCGGCTTTTATCTTTGGAATTTTGTCTATGCCGTCTCTTCCATCGTTGTAAGTATTACGTCTTCTGTTTCTAAGTGGTTGAAGACGGGGATTATCTTGTTCTGCTTGGTGGATTTATGTTGCCTGTTTTTGGGATTGCTCCTGTTAATTCATAAGCTCTTCATCAATTAATACAAGCAAATGGCAATAATCTGTAAAAAATCCTATAAATTATTACTGAAGTCTAAACATTGACGAAAGTTGGAAGGACTTGTTTTTAACCCATCGAGATCAAAAGAAATGGCATTGATTGTTCAAAAATACGGCGGTACTTCTGTGGGCAGCGTTGAGCGTATCAAGAATGTCGCACGAAGAATCGCTAAATGGCAAAACGCCGGACATCAGGTTGTCGTTGTTGTCTCTGCAATGAGCGGAGAAACTAACCGCCTGATCGGTTTGGCAAAGGAAATTCAAAAAAATCCTGACCCTAGAGAGCTGGACGTTGTGGCCTCTACCGGTGAACAGGTTACCATCGGTCTTCTTTCCATGGCTCTCAAGGCTATTGGTAAAAAGGCTAAGAGCTACACAGGTCCGCAAGTTAAAGTTTTGACCGACAGCGCTTTCACAAAAGCCAGAATTAAAGAAATCGATGCTCACCGTATTCTTTCTGATCTGGAAGAAGGCAATGCCGTTATCGTCGCCGGTTTCCAAGGCTGCGATGAAGAGGGAAACATTACTACATTAGGCCGCGGCGGCTCCGATACTTCCGCTGTTGCTATCGCAGCTGCTTTGAAAGCTGACGAATGCTTAATCTTTACCGATGTAGACGGAATTTACACAACTGACCCGCGCGTGGTTAGTGATGCAAGAAGAATGGATGTAGTGGCTTTTGAAGAAATTCTCGAAATGGCTTCTTTAGGCTCTAAAGTTCTTCAAATTCGAAGCGTTGAATTTGCTGGTAAATATAAGGTTCCGACTAGAGTTCTCTCTAGCCTTACAGATCCTGATATTCCAGTCGAAGAAGAAGCAAACTCTGGCACCCTAATCACTTTTGAGGAAGATCCGAAAATGGAAAAAGTTGTTGTTTCCGGCATCGCATTCAGCCGCGATGAAGCAAAAATTACACTCCCGCACGTACCTGATATCCCCGGCATCGCTTATAAGATTTTAGGAAGCGTTGCTGAAGCAAATATCGAAGTCGACATGATCGTTCAGAACGCCGCTAAGAACGGCTTAACCGACTTCAGCTTCACTGTTAACCGCAACGACCTTGATAAAGCTATCCGTGTTATTGAAAGCGAAGTTAGTCCGTATCTTGAAGAAGACGGCATCCTTACTGACGCTTCCATCGCTAAGATTTCTTGTGTTGGTATCGGCATGAGAAGCCATGCCGGTGTTGCAGCTAAGATGTTCAAAGTATTGGCAGAAGAAAATATCAACATCAAGATGATTTCTACTTCCGAAATTCGTACATCTATCGTTGTTGACGAAAAATACATGGAACTTGCCGTTAGAGCCCTTCATAAAGCATTCGGCTTAGATAAGGCTCCAACTGCCATGGAATAGTTCTTTTTTAAGAGCAGGGACTGCTTGAGGATCTTCTTAAAAAGATTTCTCCGCAGTCCTTTTTTATATCAGAAAAAAATGGAAGCGCTTTTTTCTCTGCAATCTTTGGACCACTTTGTTCTTACAACTGCTCAGCCCAACGAGATGGTGAATTTCTATTCAAAATTGGGATTTGAAGTTCGTAAAGACGGGGCAAGATATGAAATTCTTGCGCCTGCATTCAAAATCAACCTTCATATCAAAGGCCAAGAATTAGAACCAAAGGCTGCTTTGGCCGAGCCCGGAACCGGAGATTTTTGCATTGAAATCTCGACAGATAAGCCATTGCAAAAAATTGAAGAAGAACTCAGGACCCAAGGCCTGAACATCGTTTCCGGTCCCGTTGAAAGACACGGAAGGAAAGGTACGATGACCTCTATCTACCTCAGAGATCCCGATAAAAATCTTGTGGAACTGGCGTTGTATCCTAGGCCAAGTAACAAAAGATAAGCTGTCAAAGAAGTTGACAGAAGAGAAACACCGATACTTAAGCTGGTAGCATAAGTTCTGTTCCATCAATACTTTTGTTTTGAAGGTATAACGCCTCGAACGCCGCCGCGAGGATTTGCGACGTCTCCTTTGTATCTCGGGATCAGATGGACATGGACATGAAAAACCGACTGTCCTGCAGGCTCTCCTACATTAACTCCCACGTTGTATCCGTCCGGATGAAATTTTTCATCAACTTCTTTTTTCATGATACCCAGCAGATCTTGGATTGCTTTGAGCTCGTCAGAAGTTAAATCGAAGTAATTAGCCACATGCCGTTTTGGTATTACCAACACATGTCCCGGACTTACCGGAAAGCCGTCATAGACGGCAAATGCCAAATCATTTTCCGCTTGAATCGGAAGATTTTTCGGCAGATTGCAGAAAAGACATGGATTATTAACATCTATTGCCATAATTGAAACCCCATGTTTATTGCCGTTTTAGCCAAAGGATCGACATGCTCCTTGTACTTGTCGATAACGAATGTATCAGAAGCCGAAACAAAATCCGCAATGCTTATTCCAAAGAAATTTTCATACTCCTCAAAGAAATCTTTAGATTTGTTCGGATCGGTGCGGTAGTGGTATTTAACAAGACTTTGATGCTGCCGAGCTAAGGGGGCAACAAAAGCTTCATCAGGAATCAAATCGCTTTTTGAGGAGTTGAGACTTTTCTCTATTGGAGTTAAGTTCCAGATTTGATTGTGGACGACGAATGTCCACGGTAAGAAGTGATCCAGAGAAAAACTGTCGGCTGTGAACTCGTGACCGTAGATGTCTGTAGTAACTTGTTCTGAATTCAAGTAAGAAAGCCAAAATTTTCTCTGCGAATCAAGACTTAATCTGGAAGCTGGAAGTTCAAATTTTTTAACGAGGCCCGGTACCGCTGTATTTCTAGCTTGGAGGAAATCAGCGAAGTTCCAATAGGCAAAGTCTTTCAAGAGCGAATAATTCTCTCGAAAATAAGAGAGCCAAACAGGAGAAATTTTTATTTCTTCTCCATTATTTCTAGGAAAAGAATACGGATCTCGGTATGTTGCCCATTTAATAGATTCCTCAAGTGTTTCAGCTGTCTTTAAATGCCAAGGATTAAGAAAACATTGAGGCACGTATTTCATCAAAATAGAAAAGATGATTTTTTTAAATTTTTTAGGATAGTTCTGGGCGAATGCTTCTAGAACTCTTACCGCATCATTTTCTTTGTAGTGTGGGCTAAAAGGAAAGTCAGGTTCAATTTTCAATGCATTAATGATTTTAGTAATGCTGTCAAAACGTCCAAAGGACAATTTAAATCGTTGAGTGGGAATCCAAGCTTTTGCCACCATTCTTATACATATATCTTGGGTTGAAATCGTAAGAGACTGAAAGGAGGTTGGAGCTGATTCCTTCACTAGGTCAAGGATAGCTAAAAACCAAAGAAACTTGTATGAGGCTGTAGTGTTAGCGAAGGCCTTCTGTAGGGGCTGAGTGTACAGAGAATCCTCCGAGTCAAAGAGCGGCAAATTAAATTCACGGGGCTCCATTTCTTCTCCACCTGATATTTTTAGACATTTTATCCAATTCTGTTTCTCAAAGCCTTTTAAAATTGAATAAGAGAAGAGTCGGCGTCTTAACCACGAAAAGATGAAAGCAAAAGACGCCGGAAGGCTGAACACTCCGGCGTTTTTAATGGGACAAAGTTCTTAGTCAAAGATCTTCTTAAGATGATCTTTAAACCGTTTTGTATCTTCCTCCAATGTCGGATTTTTCAATACATCATTGGCCATGAAGCTTGGAAGAGGCTTCATTCCTAAGAATTGGAACGCTTTATGAACCGGTAAGAGAACGCCATCGATCCCAACACCGCCGAAGAAATCATCTTTCTTGTCAAAGGCAGCTTTTGGTGCATTCCATGTTGAACTCAGCATGTACTTCTTATCAGTAAGAATGCCGCCTGTACCATAGCCAACGGATGGATCGCCATGATGACGGCCGTCTGTGCCGACAATTCCCGGCTGAACAAAAACTTCGTCCTGATATTTCTTGAATTGCCACGGTGTGCTCATCCACCAGCCTGGTGTTTGAACAATTATTACGTCAGCCCATTGAATTTTTTCAACTTCGGCCGCAATTTCTCAGGAACCGCCGATGAGTGAAATCTGAACTTCGTGGCCCATCTTCTCAAGCTCTTTCATTGCTAAATCAGAGTAGTAATGATTGAGCTTTCCGCCTTGATCAAAATTTTGGCATCCGCAATCAAGAATCAGAACTTTTTTCTTTGACATCTTCAACGCTCCTTTGATTTAAAAACTTTAATCCAATCCGCCGGAAAGTCAATCCGGAAAAGAAACTTGCTTGTTGCTTCAATCCTATTGATACCAAAATAAGGTGTAGAGGCATTAGCCGGTTAGCCTTGAATGGGCACCTGAACCGTTCTAAATTCTCCGGGATTCACAGCAGGCAAGGCGTTCTGAGCTTTAAGAAGATCAAATCATGGGAGCCGGACTTTTGCCCGTCAGCTCCCATGTTCTCAATCTTAAATCTTAAAGAAAGACAAAAGAGGCGGCTATTGAAACCATCGTGCCAACAATCATTGGAGGAATTGTTCTTGCTACAGCTGCAAAGGGCGAAACATTAGCAATTTTTGCGACGGAAATCGTAACACCGGCAATTGGAGACATAGAACGAGCAATGCCGGCAACCAATTGAACAGGGCAAGCCATTACGAGGATATCCCATCCAACAGATTTGGCGGCTGTCGGAAGAAGGGAAGAGAATGCGAAGAATGCAGCGTTTCCGGATCCGGTAACAAAGGATGCCAGAATCATAATGCCACACATGACAAGCAGCATAATCATTCCACCGGTTCCTTCCATTGAGGCCGCAGCGTTAATAATTGTAGTAATGCCGCCTGTGGCTTTCAGGCCGTCAGCAAAGACGCCAGCGCAGATAATCAAGGATACGGTAGAGGCGAACACTCTCCCCATGCCCGAGAAGAAAGACTTTATGTTTTCACATGATTTTCTGAAATCACGCGTGTAAAGGCAATCAACTAAGAACGAAAACAGAGTACATGTCATCATGGCAGTAGCCAACTCTACTCTGTACCCGCTGTACACAAACTTGGAGAAAATAAAGAGCAAAACAATAGGAAGAACCGGGAAGAGTGAGTAAATCTTGGGAGCGGACTTTCGCTCGTCCTTGACTTCAAATTCACTGTGCAATTCAAAGTCTTTCGTTGTTAATTTGCCCGAGGCAAGATCTCTTTTATCCATGAATTTCTGGTAAAAGAAGTGAGTTGCTGCTACTGCTATAACCGTAACGATGGCCACAGGAATTTGTCCGTCAACAAAGTACTCCATCGGAGAAATTGAAGCGAGTTTTGCTGTGAGGATTGAGTTAGCTGAAGCGGGTCCTAAATCAAGGGCCGACATTGTAATAATGCAAGCTACAGCTGCCACATTGGAGCATCCTACAGAGATGAGAAGCGGATAAACCATCAGCATCATCAAGACCCCTAAGCCCACTGCAGAAGGAATAAATACGTTAATTAACTGCCCTAACGCATAGGCTAACGCCAGTAGAAGATAAGGAGACTTTACATAGCTTAAGGGCTTCGCAGCTATCTCAACCATGGAACGAGTTGCCCCGATCTTGTCCAAATAATCAGCAAAACCGGAAATAATCATGATGTTGAGACCTAACCCAACCAAGATGCTTTTAGATTGATTCGTAAAATATTGGATTACATCAAAAAAGGCACTTTTTGTTGCTGATTTTGCCCCGTGAAGCAAGGGTTCGGGAGAAATCGTTGCCATCACGGCCAATAAAATAATACCGACTAAAAACAGCGACCACGGCGCATAATATCTTTTGACAATAAGATATCCGACGAATATAACGCCGATAAGGACACATATAATTCCAAACATAAGCAAACTCCTTGGGTTATAAGTATTTTTTCTTTATGGGACAAAACGATTTTCAATTCTTTGAAGAGAAAGTCTCTCCGCAATCGAGAACGGAATTTTTCTTTTACTCAGATAATCTTTTCCTCTTTCATCACAGATAAGTCTCGTACCTTTCCCGAAAACACGCCCGTCCTTCATAATCACTTCTCCGTTTGTTACTGTGGCAAAGGCTTTTTCTTTTTCTAAATCGAGAACGGTGATGTCGGCGTCAGCTCCTATGCCCAAATGACCTTTATTAGGCAATCCAAGAGCATTGGCGGCGTTTAGGCTTGATTTAACAACGAACTCAGGCAGAGAGAGGGCTCCAAACTTAACCAAGAGCAAACCTTTTTCCACAATGACATTTCGCGGATAACAGCCTCCGTCAGTTGAGAAGGAATCAACGACAAAAGCTCCGTTGTTTCTCCTGGCAGTAGCCAAAAGGAATCTGCTCGCAGAAGGATTCACAGAAAAAGAACCTGCAACTTTCGTCCCCACGGACTCCCAATATTCCACTCCTTCTGAGCCGCTAACTAGCTCGCCGACTATACCGTTATCTTTCAGAACCCCAACCTCGCCGTCGAGGATGCATTTCTTCATGCCTTCATAAGTAGGCTCGTATCCTTTTTTTCGCAGACACGTGATGGTTACTTTGCTCAGAGGGACGCCGTTTTCGATAATAAGCCGCGTCCCGTTTAAGTCTGATAGATACGACTCTGAAAACAGATTAGGACTTCCTTTTAACAACTCAATGGCTTCTAATGCTTCGGAGATTTCGTCGCTAATTTGGGCTCTGCAGTAACTGTTGACGTGGGCAATATGGAGAAAGTGTTTGCCGGCAGCATCGACCGCATCTCTGAGTCCTTTAATATTAGAGCCGTGAAGAGTATTTCCGACATGCCATGCTACCCAGGCACTCTCTTCGCTGCAGTCCTCAATAAATGCCTGAGAAATGTCCACATCCATAGGAAAATGGCCGCCCAGAAGCTTTATGCCTAACGCCCCTTTCTCTAAACATTGTCTGATGAATCCGATTCTTTGAGATTTTTCAGGACGATTTGTAGTAAGGCTCTGAGGATAGCTCGCTGCCTCCAATATCGCCATATTTATTCCGGCGCCGCTTTCTTTAATGCTGTCAAGAATGTTGTCGATAGGGCCGGCTAAATCAAAAGCCGTACACACGCCGGCGAGCGCAACCATACGCTGAGCATGAGGATGTCCAAATAACGTCCTCATGTGAGTATGCATGTCAATAATTCCGGGGATAACTATTTTCCCCTCTGCATTCAATTCTTGCTTTGTTGAAGTCGAGGAAAAGTTCGAGATCTCTATAACTTTTCCGTCTTCGATGAAAATATCTGCGATGCCAAAAAAATGATTCTTCGGATCAATAATTTTCCCGCCGCGTATGACTAGATCTGCCATCCCTTATCTCCGTTATCTAAGATCCTGAATTAATGTTAAACACAACTAATAACAATTTCTATAACATCTAGTAAAATTGGAAATCTAGTTTGGCAATTTGGAAAACTTAGACAATGGCAGACGATATAGAAAGCTGGGAGATTTTTGTCTCTTTGTATAAAACAGGTTCTATCGGGTTAACTGCTCAAGAGCTCAATGTCGACGCACCAACCGTTTCGAAGAAAATTTCCGTTCTAGAGAAAAAATTAGGGAGATGTTTATTTGATCGCAGGTCAAGGCCGTTTGCTCCCACAGTTGATGCGGTAGAAATTTATGACAATGCGAGAGAGATAGTAAATCACAGAAAAAAAATTTCTGCCTTTATTTCCGATAAACAAAATGAAAATGGTGCCATCATCCGAGTGATGCAGGGAAACAGCTATAGAAGGTACGCTGCCGCCCTAGCATTTAACTACCAAAGAGAACATCCCAATCTAAGATTTAACTTTGTTTCTCCCATAGACATTCAGGACTTTCTTGATAGAAAAGCAGATCTCATCGCTATCTCCGGTGAAATTAATCTGCCTAATTGCGTCTTTTTATCCCGTGGAAGAATGATTTTTATTCCAGTTGCTTCCCCCAATTATCTAAAAGAGAACGGGCCGTTGGACCATCCTAAAGATCTAACTAATCATTATGTGTTTAGCAACGGTTTTATAGATCGTTTCTCTTCGCACCTGTCTTATCCATTTAAAAAGAAGGAACGTCTTTGGACTATGACAGTCACTGATCGGATACGATGCTCAAATGTTGAATTTTCAAAAACCGCTGCTCTTCAAGGGCTTGGAGTTTGTCCTTCTCTTCCTCTGTTTTGTTGCATCGATGAGCTGGAAGCAGGGACTCTGGTGCCTATTCTTGATGGCTGGCACCGCCCCTCTGTACCTAATTATGTTGTATGCCGAAGAGAAGATTGGAAGCTGAAATATTTTAGAGAGTTCGCAACATGGTATGCGGATCAGCAGAAAGATATTCAATGCAAATGCGAAGAGCGACTCGTTAAAGTTTTCGGCCAGGATTTTTTAGATAATCTGGCCGAGAACTAGGCAATTGTTAGATTCCGTTCTTCTTTTGAGCAAAACGGGTAAAGACTTCAAAGCCCATTGGCATCGATTCAGTGTCTTGAAGATCAAAATCTCCTTTGTGATGGCCACGATGATTGCATCCCCATCTGAAGAGGGCGCCTTGGCCTCCTCTCTCTACCACCCGCTTAATCATAAGGGTGAAATCCTCTCCGCCCACAGGAGCATTAAGATCAATAATTTCCTTTACTTCCGGTATTTGCTCGCCTACATCTCTTAACTCTTCAAGTAAATCAGAACATTCTATTAATGTGGTTGAGTAACCGGCTCGTTCGATTTTAGATTCGACGTCATAAGAGACGGAATTGCCTTTAACTATTTTTTCAACATTCTCGGAAAGATAGTTGAGAACTTCCTCGGTCTGTCCTCGAATCTCGCATTCAATCTTGGCGTGTACAGGTGTGATATTTCTGCCTTCTCCGGCGTGAAGGGTGCCTACAGCCACGCGAGATACTCCGTTTCCGTGACGAGGAATTCCTACTAGCATCATGGCTGTTGCGCAGGCTGCCATAAGAGCGCTGTGTCCTAGATGCGGGTTGCTTCCGGCATGAGAAGGTGTGCCTTTAAAGCTAATATCGTATTTGATACTTGCTAGAACGCCTCCGTGCACTAATGCCATTTGCCCTAGTTTAGCAAGCCCTCCGCAATGAGAACCGACGATAAAGTTCACATCATCGAGGATTCCAGAGCCAACGATGGCTGCAGCACCGCGGACGCCTTCTTCGGCTGGTTGGAAAATAATTTTAAATGTACCCTTCAGTTCTTCTTTGTGCTGAATCAACCATTTTGCAACTGCTAAGCCGAGAGCGGCGTGCCCGTCGTGCCCGCATGCGTGCATTCTTCCCGGGCGTTTGGATGCGAATCCAAACTTTGTCGGCATATGGTTTGGATCTTCGGATTCCATCACGAGTAATCCGTCAATATCAAATCTAAATGCAGTTGTAGGGCCCTCTCGTCCTGTATCCAAAATCGCAACGGCACCTGTGTATCCGTCACACGATTCAATGAAATCAAGAGGAACTCCGTCTTTTACTGCTCTATCAATTGCTTCTCGAACCTTGGTTTCATCTCTTCCCATTACCGTCTGAGGATTGATTATTTGTTTTCCCGTTAAGATGGTTTCGTATCCCATCTGTTTTAATTTACTGACGATGAAGTAAGTGGTTTCAAACTCGGTCCAACCTTCCTCTGGAAATTGATGAAACTGTCGTCTGTATGAAATCATCTCCTCTAAATTTTTTTTGTCCATATATGCTCCTCGGTAGTGATGCTTTGTTAAAAAGGTAAGGATTAAAGTTACTAAAAGGCATGGGCTGTTTACATTTCAACAGTTTTTGTAAAGTTGAAAAAAAACTGGTCCACAAAAATCACTTTTTCTTTCCTGCTTGGCTCTCATAATGTGGTACCTCGCAGGAAAACGGACGTGCGTTAGCCTCCCTCTTTCTCTCTCGATGTTAAACACAACTAATCACAATTTCTATAAGACCTAGTAAAACTAGAAATCTAGTTTGGCAATTTGGAAATCGAAGAAAAGGTAGACAATATAAAAACCTTGGAAATTATTATTTCTTTGTATAAAACAGAGCCAGTCGGAATCACTGTTAAAGATCTTAATGTCGATGCACCAACCTGATAGGGCCTTCTCGCTGTAAAAACTCAAAAGGCACTATCAGAATTAAATATAAACGAGAACAGCAAGTTCAGTTGCAAAAGGAGAACGAAGATTTAAGAAAAATTTACCTAAGCTAAGGAAATGAGTTGTTCCAGACAAATAAAAAATAAAGAGTTTCTAAGAAGAAAGCTTACAGGCTTTAAGAATTATTTGGATTGTTTCACCGACTGAGCTGGAAGGATTTTCTTCGTAGAAGCTATAGCCACAAGTTTTTTTCTCTATTAAGTTAAGTTCGCACTGTTCTACGATCTTCTCATAATTGTTCATTGCCGTTTGAACATCAGAAAAATTTAAAGAGTTGAGAACAGATTTGAAATTCTTTTCAATTTTAAATTCTCGGAGATCAGCGAATGACGTCCCAAAATATTTATTAATAAGTGGAAGATACTGTTTTCTATCGGAAAAAGATTGATTTAATTGTGTTTTATGAAGCAATATCCATAGCTCAAAAGAGAAGTTGGAGTAAGCAGCTTCGTACTTTATCTTCTTTCTATTCATAGCCTCTTTTAACAGCTTGAACGTTTCGTTTCTTTGTTTGACATGGGCCGGGTACTGACTTTCAAAATCAAAAAAATGGAAAAAAAGCTCTCCAACCATTGGACTAGAAAATTTAACCATTTTTACAGGATTCTTTTCAACTTTGATGTTAAATGAGACGTTAAATACCCTTTCTGGTTCTCTATTTATTACGTCTCGAAGCCACTCCAGGTACCATTTCTCTGTTTCTCCCTCTACGGAGAAATTAAATCTCTTTGTCTGTTTTCTTTTTCTGGTATTAGGCTTCATTCTTATTATTCATAAATTTTAAAAACAAATCGCTGAAATTGGTTTCGGATATCGCCCCATATCTGTCAACAAAATAATTCTTCATGTAATCATCGGAACGCCGAACAGCCCCTTCTCCGGAGGTGCCAAAATCAGACAGAGAGTAGATAATGCTTGTATTACCCTCTCTGTCTACAAATTTTATTTCGTCACGTCGAAATAAGTTTGCACTAAGAAAGATGGGGTTATGAGTATTGAATATTAACTGAGCACCGCGTCTATTAATGTCCTCATTGTGAAAAATATTGATGAGATCCATGATGGCAATTGGATGTATGGAAGCATCAAACTCATCTATGAAAAGTACAGTTCCATTTACCAGTGCATCAAACACAAGAGGAAAGAGGTGCATAAATCTCACGGTACCGTAAGATTCATATATCTCTGAAGACAGCTTTTTCTGTGTTCCACTAGAGTTTTTGAGAACCGAGTAGAGAATCTGCCGTCCCTTTTCGGTGGAATCGGGACCAAAGGTAAAAGAGGACGATTTCGATCCAATTGCCTCGGCCGCTGATGTAAGAAGTTCTAGGACTTCTTGCTGTGCTTCGTTTTCTACTCCCCCTACAATGCGGAAAGACTCGGAATGGTAAAGAATTCTTAAACCCTCTCTGAACCATGTCAAGATTCTTGAAGCTAGGGAGGGGTTCAGAATATTCTTAAATCCATTTGATAAGAATAGTTCTTCTTCATTTAACCCGTTATTCAAAAGACGTCCAATAAGATCTGAGTCCTCTGAAGAGGAGGATTCTCCCTGCTTATCCAATGAGGTTTTAAATACAGAAACTTTGTCCTCTTTTCTTTCGAAAACCTTCTTTTCATTGAGTTTTAATTGTTCAAAAATAACTTTTCTTTTATATGACTTATCTAAGAATTGGCCTAAATCTATTTGAATCTCGTAGTCTACCTTTAGGGAGTCGATTAAGAAAGTTATCCCTAAACCAACTGGAAGAGGTACAGGTTCAAAAGAATTTGGAATTAGCGAGAGAAAAGATGAAGAATCGTTTGCTAGTCTAACAGTCGAGTCATCCAGAATATTCCCCCGAAGGACAATACTTCTCAAAAGATCTACAGCGCAGATAATATTTGATTTGCCGGAGGCATTAGGGCCGTAAATAACTGAGGAGCATAAAGCTTTTTGAGTTTTTCTGATTCCTTTGACTTTTCTTTCGATTATGCTGTATGCCAAATCCTTTTGTTTAGGAGCAGGGATCATGGAAAACACAGCGGGTTCCCTAAAAGATTTAAAGTTTTGAAGTCTAAACTCAAGGAACATATGAATACCTTATGAAGAAAAAAGAACCTTTCGAGAATATTTTGCGATTCTGCTATTGAACTAATCTAATTCTGTCATAAGACTGGCTTTTTTTCTTAATTTTGCATAATTTTTGCAAAATGAATACATTTAAGATATTTATCAAAAACAAATATCCCTGTGTCAAACGGGATATTCCAATCTTTTAGAAAGTTTTTTGAAATATGTCAAATTTTCCGTTTTCATATTAAATATGCGTGTATATGGCATAGAAATTTGTCCATGCGCCTTTTAACGGTCATTTCGAGGAAGTCAAAGATGTATTTGACGATCCAATCCCTATCGATAGGCAAGACCGTATTGAAAATGGTGAAGAGAGATGGCCAACAATAGGCTCGACTCCAAATTTCGTAGTTGTTTTAATAGCACATTCTGTCAGATATGATGGAGTGGAAGTGATATGTACTGTGAGTGCAAGAACAATAAGTAAGCAAGAAAGGTATTTATGAACAAAGTTAGATACAAAGCTAAAAGCATAGAGCTTACAGATAGACATCTGAAAGAACTTGAAGATCTAGCCAAAGTGCCGGACTCTGAAATTGACTATTCCGATATACCTCCGCTGAACCCAGAAGATTGGAAAAATGCTTCTCGCGGTGTGTTCTATCATGGTGTCAAAACGGCGGGGGCTCCGCGCCTCGATGCAACTGCTTCATGCAGTAAGAAAGATGTTGAAAGGCTTGAGGACGCCAAGGTGCTTTCCTCTAAGCATGAAATTCCAGAGAGATAGAAAGGTCTAACAAAGCAAGGAAGCTTTTTAAGCCTGCCGACAAAATGCTTGGAAAAATCAGGAGAAGTCTCCTGACCCAAGGAGGATTCGGGCTTCTCCATTAAAGAAAAATTACCTTGCACTCGGGACCTAAATTCAGGCTTTATTGAAATAATTAGTTGAAGCAAGCTTCTTTTGGATGCCCGGGGAGGGTTATATCGATAGTTCTTAAGTTTCTAGTTCTGCCGTTTGCGAAGTTAAAGTTGTCCGGAAGCCTGAAAAAAATCTTCCGCATAGGACTTTGTTTGCCGAAAGACAACATCTTGCTTATCGGACTTAAAGGCGAGAGGTAGAAAACCTAAATTTTCTACCTCTGATTAAACCATTCAATAGTTGCTTTCCATCTCTCGGACTTTTTGCAGAATTTTCTCATTAACTGGAGTTGGAACTCCTAGCTCTTTGCCTAATGCAACAACAGTTCCTGCAAACATCTCAACCTCGCTTCGCCGTTTGTTGACACCGTCCTGACGCATAGAAGGCATGCCTTCGGGATTCAATTTGTCGATAATTCCTAAATATTGGAGATATTCATCCTCAGTCAAACAGACGCCGTTCTTCTGGCTGAGTGCAAGAACCTCTCTCATGGCGGCTTTCATCGTTTCTCTCGGAGCGCCTTCTTGATGAACCGTTCTGAATATTCCTTCATTAATCATGACGGCTTGATTGACGCCGACATTTAGCATCCACTTGCACCACATCCGATGAATAATGTCTTCCTCGGAAACATACGGCAGAAAAATAGAATCAAAAAACGCTTCCGTCCTTCTAAGTGCTGCTTCTAATTTAAGGTTCTGGTTGTTTTTCGGAATACCGATGCAAAGTTCACCTAAATCTCGATAAATAACCTTCGAACCTTGTTTTAGGGCATCCATTTTTTGTCCGATGCAGTACAGGACATTGGCAAGAGGAAATGCTTTCTTCAAAATCTCTTCGCTTGAAATGCCGTTGAGCAAAGAAATAATGACGGTATTCTCATTAACCAGAGGAGCAGCAGTTTTAATGGCGTCATCTAAAGCCGTTCCTTTTACGGAAAAAAATAAAAAGTCCGCCGGGACGCTGTTTTCATCCGGCGTAACAAAATTGAAGAAGCATCTTTGATTGTTCAAATAAATTTCTTCTTGTCTGTAGCGTTCGCAGCGTTTTTTATCCGCTACAAAAGTAACGCTGTACTTTCCTAAAGCATTTTCAATGGCTTTGGCATAGAGGATGCCTAGGGCACCAAGACCGATAAAGTAGACGAAAGGAGCAGGAGATTTGTTCATAGCTGGAGATATAAGAAAACCGGCCGAAGCCGGCATATCAGTTAGAGAAATTAGTCGTCGTATCCGGGTACCGGTAAACGCTTGCCGAGTCGATAGAACATAGCACCCCCGAAGTTCGGAAGGATGCTGAAGTCAGCATCCAGATTTTCAAACTGCGGATGTCCGTCTTTAATCACTCTCTCGTCATAGAAGGCTTGAACGATTTGGCCTAAGAAAAGGTCATATTTTTTCTGGATTTCCGTTTCAGGAAGAACTTTGCACACTGCCCAGGCGACACATCCTTTTGGCAACGGGAAACGGCAGCCATCGACTTTGTAAAACTCGATTTTGCTGTCTTCAATCTTGGAAGAGAGGGAGTTCTTCGAGTTGGTGCCTAAGAACATTAATTTTTCGACGATTTTGGCAGTCGGAAGGGCTAATAAGAAATAGCCGTCTTTTTCAACTAATTTGCGGGTGTAGTGGCTGCTGTCGATGACAACGCTTAATTTGTCGTAGTCGAGCGGGCAGCTCCAACTGGCAGGCATGATATCGAGATCATCGCCGCTTTGGGCTTCAACTAAAACGGTGCCCCCTAAATTAAAAAGTTTCCAAACTTCGCTCACGCTGATGGTTTTAATGTTCGCAGTCATTACGGTATCTCCAAAAGATTTTCTGCCTATTGTATGACTATTCCAAAAAGGACGCCTGAACACCAAGAAAATGCACAAAGAAAGTGCAAAAAAAAGTAGGCGCACCAAATAGGTGAAATAAATATGCTGATTTTTGGTGAGGGACTGGCTTTTATTTCGCAAACCGAATATTTAGTGCAGTAAAAAGTTGGCACGGTTTTTGCTTAATAAAAATTATTCGAAATTCTTATCAAGATTTTCGCCGTCTTGGTGATAAACGGAGCTCCCGAGATGCACGCAAGACAGAAACAATTAAGGTCAAGAGCCAAGAAACACTTTCAGAAATTCTCAATTCTATTTGGAGGCTTTTCAAATGCTGATCAAAAAACTTCTCCCAGTTGCTTTTGCTGCTTCACTTGCTTTCGCCGGCTCTGCTGCTTTAGCTGCCGGCCAGACATTCGTCACAATCGGTACCGGCGGTATTACCGGTGTTTACTACCCGACAGGCGGTGCTATCGCTAAAATCATCAACGCCAAGAAAAAAGAATACGGTATCCGTGCTTCTGTTGAATCTACCGGCGGTTCTAAGTTCAACATCAATGCTATCGACTCTAAAGATTTGGACTTCGGTATCGCTCAGGCCGATACACAGTACCTTGCTTACAACGGCAAAGGTCCATGGGAAGGTAAACCTGTCAGCAAGCTTCGCGCCGTTTTCGCTCTTGCCCCTGAAGCCGTTACATTCGTTGCTGCTGAAGATTCCGGCATCAAGTCCATTAAGGACGTCAAAGGCAAAACAATTAACTTAGGTGACCCGGGTTCAGGCAACCGTGTTAACTCTACCGACATCTTCAAATACGCCGGTATTGTTCCGGGCAAAGACTTCCGCGACGAAAAACTTAAACCGGCCGATGCTCCTCGCGTCCTCCAGGACGGTCGTATCGACGGCTTCTTCTACACTGTCGGCCATCCGAACGGCAACATCAAAGAAGCCACTGCAGGCAAGAGAAAAGTTCGCATCGTTCCTATTACCGAAGTCGGTGATTTGCTCAAAGACGCTCCTTACTACGCTATGACCGAAATCCCGATGGATCAGTATCCGGACGCCGTCAACTCCAAGGATAAAGTCAAGACGGTCGGCATGCTCGCTACATTAGTGACTTCCGCCGATACTCCTGATGATGTCGTTTATGCCATCACTAAGGAAGTTATGACAAACCTTGACGACTTCAAGAAGCTGCATCCGGCTTTGGCAGGTCTGACCAAACAGTCCATGCTTGAAGGCTTGACCGCTCCAATCCATCCGGGCGCTTTGAAGTACTACAAAGAAGTCGGCTTAGTCAAATAATTAAGCCTTAAGTACCATCCAGCCGTGCCCGGGAGCTTCTCTCGGGCGCAGGCGTAAATAATAAAAAGGAACCTTCATGTCAAATAGCCAGAATGAGAAAATTCTTCTCCCGCAGGCAGGTATTCCTGGTTTTGTTCTAACTCCGAAGAAGAATTCTTCCGAAGATATCGTGGGAGAGTACCGTGAAGAGGTAGTTCACGGAGACAGAGGATTAGCGGGAGATAAGACCGGCATTTCCGCCAAAATTACTTTCATCGTTGCGTTATGCTGGGCGTTTTTCCAGATGTCCACAGCCAGCTGGCTGCTTTTGGACTCTTTGCAGGTAAAAGCTATTCACTTGGCTTTTGCTTTGTCTTTGATTTACTTGAACCTTCCGACTCTTAAATCGGAAACCAAATCTCGCTGGGACTTGCGAATTCTCCTGGCGATGAAAAAAGTTACCATCGTTGACTGGATGATTGGCATCGTCGGCGTTATCGCTGCTCTCTATATCGTCATTGACTATGCAGGAATCTCCGAGAGACCGGGTCAGCCTATCGGCCGCGATTTGATTATGGGAGTAACTCTGGTTGCCCTTATGCTTGAAGCCACACGCCGTGTTCTCGGGCCGGCTCTTCCGGTTATTGCAGGCGCCTTTATGGCCTATGTGTTCTTAGGCCCTTACTTGCCCGACCTTATTGCTTTCAAAGGTGCGACTTTAACCCGCTTCATCTCTCAGATGACCATGGATACACAGGGCATTTACGGTGTACCGCTGCATGTGTCGGCCACCGTCGTGTTCTTATTTGTGATGTTCGGAACAATGCTCGATAGAGCCGGAGGCGGAGCCTTCTTTACCCGTTTGGCTATTTCCGGGTTAGGACAATATAGAGGCGGCGCAGCTAAAGCCGCTGTCGTCAGTTCAGCTCTCTCCGGTACCGTTTCCGGATCATCCATTGCTAATGTAGTCACTACCGGAACATTTACTATTCCTTTAATGAAGCGTCTTGGCTATCCTGCTAAAAAAGCGGCGGCTATTGAAGTGGCTTCTTCCGTAAACGGTCAGTTGGCTCCTCCGGTCATGGGTGCTGCGGCCTTCATTATTGCTGAGTATGTCAACGTACCTTACATCGAAGTGGCGAAAGCAGCTGCTGTCCCGGCCTTTGTCTCTTATGTTGGTTTGCTGTGGATTACTCACATTGAAGCTTGCAAGTTAGGTCTTAAAGGCTTGCCTAAGTCTGAGCTTCCCAGATTCTGGACAGAACTGAAGAACGGCTTGCATTATCTTCTTCCGCTGTTCGTTCTTATTTGGGAACTTGTGGTGGAAATGCATTCTGCCGAAATGTCCGTCTTCAGAGCCATCTTAGTGTTGGCCTTCCTGATGGTTTTCCAGCCTGTAGTTATTGCTAAGGTCCACAATGCAGACATGTGGGCCGCCTTCAAGTTCGGCGTAAAAAATACATTAAGCTCTATGGCTGCCGGTGCCAACAACATGGCCGGCGTTGCTCTGGCAACGGCTTCTGCCGGTATCATCGTAGGGTGCGTCTCTTTAGGTCTCGGACAGCAGATTACTTCCTTTGTAGAAGCTCTTTCGATGGGCAACATCTTCCTGATGATCTTCATTACCGCGCTGGCCAGTTTGCTTTTAGGCATGGGTTTGCCGACCACGGCTAACTACATCATTATGGCTTCTTTGACAGCTCCAGTGATTGTTGAATTGGCTACCGGAATGTCTCTTCATGGTCAGGAAATCGTTATTCCTTTGATTGCCGCCCATTTGTTCTGCTTCTACTTCGGAATCTTGGCTGACGATACGCCTCCGGTTGGATTGGCAGCGTATGCAGGGGCTGCGATTGCTAAAGAAAATCCGATTGCTGTGGGAGTGCAGGGCTTCTTATATGACATCCGTACGGTGATCATTCCGGTATTCTTCCTCTTCAACTCCGACATCCTCTTACTCGGAATTGATACCTGGACGGAAGCCTTGTTTATCTTCGCAATGACTTCTATCGGCATGATCGCCTTTACTTGTGCGACACAAGGATGGGTTCTTACACGCACAAATATTATTGAACGTGTATTCTTGCTGGGCGTCACTGTAATTATGATGTTCCCGGCCACATTAACAGGCTTCTTCCTGGATTACAGTCAAAGATATTGGGGTTATGCCGCCGGAATTGCTCTCTTTGCCTTTGTAATCCTGATGCAGAAGATGAAAGGCCAGCCTGCAAAAGCAGCTGATTTAGAGATGCCGAAGGATCTGGAAGTACAAGCTTAATTCGGACCTTTTCTCACCGGACTGCCTGGTTTAAGGATTAACTAAACCTCGCAGTCCTTTTTGTTTTGGAACACAGAAGAGCTTGCGGCGTAAAAGAGAATTCTCACAAAAATCCAATCTTTCGAAAGGTGCTTGTTTCAGTAAGAACATTCACAAGAACGGAACTCGTTGGCAAAAAAAACAGACCAAGTTTGAGAGAGGAACTTGGCCTGCTTAATTGAAAAGTATTAGATGAAGCCTTTCTGACGGAATTCTTTAAGCTTCTGAACGAAGTATTTCATTTCGTCGGGCGTACCTAAAGAAACACGGCACCATTGTGTGGCTGGCGGGAAGGGACGGCCGACAAGGATGTGTTCTTCTTTCATGCGGTCGGCAAACGGTTTCAGAGGAGCCTTCAAGTCCATGAACACAAAGTTTGTTTCACTTGGCAAGTAAGGAATGTGAAGTTCATCCAAAGTTGCAAGAAGAATCTTCCGGGATTCATCATTCATTGCCTTAGATTTAGCCAAGAATTCTTTGTCTTTTAGTTCTGCGGTGGCTGCGGCAAGTGTCGCCTGGTTCATCATCACTTCATAGGCAACATGGTTTTCGATATTGTCGATAACCGCCGGGGCTGCGTATGCAAAACCTAAGCGCATGCCGGCCATCGCAAAGATCTTAGAGAATGTTTTAAGAACAACCAGGTTGTTGTAGCCTTCTTTAATCAATTCTTCGGCGGACTTGAAGGACGGATCGTTAACGAATTCTGCGTATGCTTCATCCAAGATGAAGAAAGTATTTTTGGGTTTAGCTTTAATCCAGTCGAACAAAGCTTGTGTGTTGACGATAGTCGATGTCGGGTTGTTCGGATTGACGATGTAGACAATCACATGCTTGCTCTTAGCCTGCTGAGCGGCAAGTTTGCGCAGAGCGCCAAGATCGATGCTCCAGTTCGGACCCATCTTAACGGTTTTAACCGGAATATGATTGCGCTTGGCAACGTCGGCACCGTCGCTGTAAGTCAATTCCGGGCATACAAATACGGTTTTGCCCGGCACGTTGTAGGCTTCGACGGAAGCACGAATAGCTTCTGCCGAGCCGTGAGTAAGAAGAAGGTTATCCGGCTGAGTACCCATGTATTGAGCCAATTCTTTTTTAATAGCGCCTACTTGAGCAAACGGATAACGTGAGGCTCGAGCTGTAGATTCTTCGATAGCTTTTTTAGCACCGTCGCTCAGACCGAGAGGGTTTTCATTGAAGCACAACAGCATAGGTTTCTTGGCTGTCGGAGGTGTGAACTCCGGTTCTGCAGCAACGGCTGCATCCATTGTGGCGCCGAATAACATGGCTCCGAGGGAAGATCCCGCGAATTTAAAAAGACTGCGTCTTTGCAATTTATTTCTCCTAAAAAATTTTGGCTGCAAAATAATTATTAATCCAAAAAGTGCCTTGTAAGAAGAATCTTTTCAGAATTTTTCTGTTCTTGACTATTTTGAGCGTTATGCGGCTTGCGTATTGCCGAAGGGAAAAAACGGACTTTCTGAAGTTGCAATCTTTTTTCTCAGTAGTTTTGAGGAATTCCTACAATAAAGCAGTTCCTAACCAGGAGTTGATTGAGGGTTCTTTTGCCAGAGCCAAATTAAAATACAAAGATAAAGCCAATTCCGAGATGCGACGATGGAGGATAGGAAGATGAAAGACTGACCGCTAGGGAAGAGAGCCCTGAAGAAAAGCTGAGAGAAGGTGTTTCTCAAATGCTCAGAAGACATTATGGTGATGAGGCCGACTCAAAAGAAAAGATAAGAGTAGTTCTCGTTTACTCCCTCGAGAAAAAGCAATTTGTGAAGTGGCAGGAAGTGTCATCATAAAAATAATTAACCGTTGGCATCTTTTCGACTTATCTTTCCTTACGAGCGGCTGACTAGGAGGAGTTGATTTCTCTGGATGCAGTTCTGTCGCTCGTTTCTCATCGATTTTTTCTTAGAATTTGATATTTCAAGCGGCTGATGAAACAGCTTGGAGGATTTTGTCCGAATTATTCGAATCGGAACTACAATTGTTCTAAAGGCCGAGAAAGCCGAATAATAAGGAAAGCAAATGCACCTCCCATCCGAGTTGAGAACTAGACTGTCGTCTGTAAAAAGCAAAATACTGATCCGTGCTCTTTATGTACTCATCATCGTTTATACCGTTTTTGTGACGGTAAGTATGTGGAGGGCGAATCAGCATACGGTCGATATGTTTGAATATCCGTATCAAGTCACTCGGAGCGTCAGCGAAATCCAAGCCCGTCTCAATGAAATGGGCCTCGCTATTCCATTCATTATGGGTAACACAGACTCCTTCGAAGATATAGTCGAAGTGCTGAAAATGCAGGAAGAAGAACAAAACCGTTCTTTGGAGTTCTTGGAACACCACTTCCGCGGAGATCCGAAAGAATATCAGCAGCTGATGCAGGACTTCTCCAACATAAGAGAACAAAGACGTAAATTAGCCCTCGAAAGCGTGGGTAAAAATAAAGACGAAGTTCTTAAGATGTATCAAGAGCAGGTTGCCCCGTATTTTGATGTTTTGGATAAGACCCTTAATAAGGTCAGTGCAAATGCCGATGCAAGAAGTGCGGAAATTAAAGCCCAGGCTCAGCGTCTCATCGATTCCGTTATCGTCACAACTTGCTTGTTCGGACTCCTTCTTGTCGGATTTCTTTGGTACGTTCTGAATTCCGAAGAAAGAGCCCACAAAGCAATACGTCATCGAGAACAGCTTTTTAATATTCTTTCTCATACCGTTGATGAAGTATTCATCATCTTTAATAAGAAGCTCAAACCCGAGTTTGTTAGTTCCAACAGCGAGCGAGTCCTAGGAACCAAATCAAATGATTTGCTTCGCAGTGAGGGCGATTTTGCCGCACGTTTAATGGAAGATATAACTGCCTCTCTCAGTGACCAGATCAATCCGGGAGAAGCCTTTCAAGTCAGAGAAAAAGATTTTGAATGCGAAGGCATTAACCGTCAGTTCAAGATTCGCTTCTATCCGATACAGGAAGCATCCGGAGAGGCAGGGTACATTGTTGTGGTCTCCGATGAAACGGAGGCCCTTGAACAGAAGCGAATATTAAGTGATTCGTTGAATAATGCCTTGTCAGCCAGCGTCGCTAAGAGCCGCTTCCTTTCTCACGTATCTCATGAAATCCGTACGCCGATGAATGCCATCATCGGTATGACCACTATTGCACTGGCAAAAATTAATGACAAGCCGAAGGTCGAGGACTGCTTGTTGAAGATATCGCAATCATCTCGTCACTTGTTGGGACTCATCAACGACATTCTCGATATGTCTAAGATCGAGGAAAACAAACTGACGATCGCCGCCGATGAATTCAAGTTCAGTGAGGCTGTTACCTCTGTCGTGAATTTAATTGCGCCGCAGGCAAGCGAAAAAAATATTAAATTCGATGTGGTTTTCAATGACGAGATTGAAGAGACTTTGATTGGCGATGCAATGAGGCTGAATCAGGTCCTAATCAATATTTTGTCCAATGCCGTGAAGTTCACGCCTGAAGGCGGAGAAGTCAAGCTCATCGTCAACAGACTTTGGATCAAGCAGAACACGATTTATCTGCAGTTCATTGTTAAAGACAACGGTATCGGAATGAGTCCGGAATTCCAAAAGAAAGTATTTGATCCGTTTGAGCAGGCTTCCGTGAAAATTTCTTCTATTTACGGAGGCACTGGTCTTGGCCTCTCCATTACCCGCAACTTAGTCTTGCTGATGGGTGGCTCAATCTCTGTGCAGAGCCAGGAAGGTCTTGGTTCAGAGTTCTCCGTTGAGCTTCCGTTCGGATTTACCAATGAAGAAAATACCGCCCCTCATGGCCTCGGTGAATTCAAAGTGCTTGTAGTGGATGATGACATTGGTACCTGTGAGCACGCATGCTTGATTTTGAAGCGCTTGGGCCAGAATACCGAGTTTGCTCTTGACGGCTATAAAGCCGTTGAAATGGTTAAAGAGGCCCGCGATGAGGGTCATCCTTACGATGTGGTCTTTATCGACTGGAAGATGCCGGGAATTGACGGAGAAGAAACCGCACGAAGAATCAGAAAGCTCGAAGGACTTAATCTGTTAATTATTATCATGAGCGCATACGATTGGGCGCCAATCGAAGAAAGCGCCAGAGAAGCCGGTGTCAACAGCTTTGTCGCTAAACCGTTCTTTGCTAATTCGCTGAGGGCTGCATTGATGTCGGTTGATAAAGAAGTGCAGGCTAAGACAGCCTTGGCAGACCCGGACATGTACGATTTCACCGGTAAGAGAGTCTTGCTTGTGGAAGATAATGTATTCAATCAAGAAGTGGCTCAAGAATTCTTATCAATGGCTCATGTGGAGACAGATACTGCTGAAAACGGCCAAATTGCGGTACAGAAGTTCATTGACTCTCCTGCTGGTTACTACGATGCGATTTTGATGGATATTCAAATGCCGTTAATGAACGGATATGAGGCCACTAAAGAAATTCGTGCTTCTTCTCATCCGGATGCTGCATCGGTTCCAATCATTGCGATGACAGCAAACGCTTTTACCGAAGACGTTTCGCTATCCTTAAGTGCAGGGATGAATGCTCACTTGTCTAAACCGTTGGATATGCTGGGCATCTACAAACTTTTGGAACAAACCTTCAAAGGTAAAAAGGAAGGAAGGTTCGAAGACAAAAATTCTGGAGCAGGCCCGAAGCCTGAATAAACTAGTCAAATCAAAACGGCTGGCAACACTTAAGTCTCCAGCCGTTGTCCTTAAACAATCTTTCTAGTTGATGGAGTTCTTCTTTTCATCAATTTCGAGAGGAGAAAGATCCTCGGGATTTTCTTCAATCTGCTCGAGAAGCTGCTGCATCATGCGGGCGATTTTGTCTTGATCTTTGATGCCTTCAAGCTTTGCCTTTTCAAATTCAGCGAGGGCGTCATTCATTGTCTTCAGAGCGGCTGCCTTCTTTTCCTCCGGCATCTTAGACATACTGGTGGCAAGGTAGTTGGTAAACAGACGGACGCCGAAAGCAATTGCCATAAAAAATGGCAGAGGTACTAATGCTCGAGAAGTGGATTTTTCCTTCTGACGTTGCGGATCTCTGGCAATCTCAATATCTTTTAGTCCCATTTGAGCGTGCTCAAGGATGGAGTGGGAGATGAAGATAGTTTCCGAACGCAGGAGAGGATCATCAATATATTTAACCGACTCTTCCATCACTTTTCCTGCATCGACAATTGCAGCAAAGGTGTCGATTGAAAGCGGAACTTGGGTCGGAAGAGATTCAAACTCTTTTGTTTTTTTAGATCTTCTTGTTGCCATAGTATTTGCCTTCGTTGAGCTATTAATAGTTGCGATAGAAAAAAGTGTTTTCGTTGTCAAGCCGGCCTCAGCGCCAGGATCCGGTTTTGTCGCTAAAAATTTTACAAGAAAACAAATCCCGCCGTTGAGTAGTCAAGAGCGGGATGGGGATCAAACCAATATTATTTCTTTTCTGGTTCGACGTAACCTTCAGGATGGGCAACGCCTTCACCGAAAAAGTGAGCTTCAATCTGTTCTAAAAGCCATTTACGGGCTTTCGGATCAGCCATGGAAAGTCTGTTTTCATTGACTAACATAGTCTGAAGTCTCTTCCATTGTTCCCAAGCTTCCTTGGAAACATTCAAGTAGATTTTTTTGCCTAATTCGCCGGGAAGAGGAGGCAGATCCAAACCTTCGGCTTCTCTTCCTAACTTAACGCACTGAACCATTCGGGCCATGGGCCATCTCCTTAAAAATTTTGAGTAGTCTAAACTAATTAGGCTTAAATCTTCAACCTCGGGACAATGGTCTCGGTTAAAAACTTAGTTATCAATGTGGTGAGAACTCATACCAACAAGAATGATAACTACGTTTCCAAAGGAAGAATTTTGATTTTTCTCTTCTGTCAGTTGGACAATAAGCAACTACATAAGGTTATGCCTCAAAAACAGTTCGCCGCTGGCTACGTGCCGAAAATTGAGTAAGACAATCAGAACTGTCAGTAACCATCGGCGTTTGGCTTCTTCTGCTTTGTCTCATTTAACGAAAGGCCCCGGAATTCCGCAGGCTTAATGACATGGAACCCTTCTGCTCCTCATTGGAGAATGGGAGCAAAATAAAAATGTTTGTAAAAATTTTCCAAATTTGGAGGTTCCATGTCAACCAAAAGAATACTCTCAAATACGATTGATACCA